>JBEKKD010000219.1:0-7032 GCA_050010895.1 Armatimonadota bacterium | reverse complement strand
GTCGGCGTCATGCAGCTTCGCCTCGCACACGGCCCACTCGGAACGGTCGTGGTGGGAGAGCACGCGGGCGTCCGGAATGCCGGCCTCCCCCGTCTGGTTGATGAAGCAGTCTACTGCCCGGTACCCGAGCAAGCCTCGGAAGACGTGCACCGCGAGTGGCGTGTAGAAGGCCACCTCGCTGGCACGACCCGACGTCTCGATCTCGTTCAGATAGGTGCGGATACGCACGCGTGGTTCCCCTAGCACAGCGGCAGGCACCGAAGACTTGGCTCACAGGTTCAGGGGTGGCCGTCCATTATCCTTTTCGGGCCGCCCTGCTGCCTCTCTCCGCACCTGGTCATTAGGTACGCACTTGGCCCCCGGCCCGGGACCGGCCGGGTCCGGTGAACCCCGAGCAGTGTCCAGCAGCAGGCAGGTGAGTCGCCAATCCCCACGAACCGTATTGTTATGCCGTACCAGGAGGGGGAAGTGCCATGGCTGTCCAGCTGGCGCGAGCGGGATCGCATGGCGAATCGGAGGCGACGGCGCTCGAAGCGGGACTCAGAGCATCATCGGCTGGCCTGAGATGCCTGGCCTGTCCCAGGTGAGGTCCCGCGAGGAGCTTCGGGAACTCGTCGAACAGACGTACTCGGATGCCCCGGTGAGTAAGATATCGAACCTCGTTGGCCAGCCGTGGGGGGGTATGTGTGCGGATGAACGAGTGCGACTTGGTGGTCCCAGCGTGACCGCCCTTCGGACGGAACGGATGCCTAGCCACGACTCGGCAGTCAACCCACACGCGGTCGCTGTCGCTCAGGCGATCAAGGATGCTAAGCCTAAGCCTGACATCGGCCTTGCGTCAGACACGCTCGGGTCGCTGGAGCGGCTGTTCTCGGCGGCGAACTGGGTTGCTCCTTCCGGTCGACCGCGTTCGCGCTACCCACAAGTTCTTGCCGCGCATATGTCCCGGGCATACGGCCTACTCGCTGCGATAGTGATTGTGTGCGAGAAGGGCTTCTCCAGCGAAGCGCAGCTGATGCTTCGTGCCCTACTGGAGCTGGCTCTGTCAGCGGCCTACTTATCGGAAGCCGACCACGACGCCCGAGCTTGGCGTTTCCTCGAGCACGAGGCGGTGTACAAGCGGAAGCTCGCCGATGATATGCGCCATTTGGAGCGCAACTCGGACCCGGAGCGCGCGGCGTTGCTGCAGGCAAGAGTAGCCAAGTTCAACAGGGATATAGAGCGGTTCAAGCGCCGCTACAAGACGAACAGCCTGCAGCACTGGCACGGAAAGGACGTGCGAAGCCTGGCCGCGCAACTGGGCGACGAGTGGTTCGAGTGGTACGTGCTCTGCTACCGTCCGGCGTCCTGGTACGCCCATCCCACAGTGGACTCACTCAGTGAGCTTCTGCGACACCCTTCTCCTCTCGCGATTGACCAGAACAGCACCCTTCTCTACGGACCGACGGCGGTCAGGCTCGGGGTGGTGCTGCGGCTAGCGGTCCTCTTCACGCTGAAGACGGCCATTCGTTGGGCCGCGGCGTCGCATATAGAGCCGGATGCATGGCAGGAGTTGCGGCCGCTGCTCGAACGAGCGCAGGCCAGATTCGCGGAGCAGGCGCCATCGGCCTGATCTGTGCCGGCGGGACGTCGCCAGGTTTCCGCCGCCGGGTCAGACTCCATTGATGCTGGCACCGGCCGTATCTGCCAGGTGGCCGGCAAGTCGTAACCATCCGCCGGCCACTACGGTCCGGGCAATTCCGAACAGGCGCGTCCTTCGCGCCGTGGTACACTGTCCTTGTGGCCAGGGAGCGAACCTGCCCTGCTACCCACCAACAATGACCTCCTGGAGCTCCACGCGTTGGTGACGGTCATGGTCGTGCGAACGTCATGGCGGACTTCCACGCCGAACACCTCACTGACGAGCAGATGGAGAAGATGAAGCCGGCCTGAGGGCACCCCCGACTCCGGCTGCCGCCTGGCTGAGAGTCAGTGGCCGGGGATGTCCCGGATGGGCACAGTAGCCGCGCCAGGGTGAAGACTGCTGGCAGGCCCGCCCATCCTCGGCGCCTCCCAGCGCAGGGACCTCAGCGATCGCGGGGAACACCACGATCGGGGCTACAGGAGCGTCCTGGGGGGTGGATGAGCTTCTGGACAGGACCGGTGTGTCATCCTCGCGGTCCCGTAGGAGGGAGGAAATGGCAGACCCCAGGTTCGGCGTTCTTGCGTCCAGGACAACTGATGATGACAGGACCGAATTCTACCTGGTAAAGGAATCCTTCGATCCGGTAACAGGAAGCCCCGCGTACGCTCTTGATCGGCCAGGATGGACCCCGAGGAGGAGGCGGAACGGCTAGAGTCGGAGGGTGCTGGCCTGGAAATGGTCGAACTCAAGCCAACTGGGACTTGGTGTCCCCGCGATGGGCAATGGTGGAAGGGCGCACCTGACGTCGGCGACCTGGGGGAAGAGATCACCAGTAAGGTGCCAGGCATTCTGCGGCAGCAGTAGCTAGGGAAACACACGCCCCGCGTGCCGGGCCCCAGAGACCGAGCCGGGCGGTCCTGCAGGCCCCAGACGCATGTCAGGTGACCCCATAACCAGTGCTATGGGCCCAATCGCTGGGCCGCTATCGACCAACGGTCACGCCACAGTGGTGGCGGTCACGGCGGTGATGCGGAAGCTGCTGCATCTCGCCTTCGGCGTGCTCAAGCACGGCCGACCTTTCGATTCCAATTACCACCCCGCACACCCTTGACAAACGACACAGTACCCTTGACAAACGACACAGTATCTACCGGGTCACCGTGTGGACGAAATCAGGCCAGCAGGTCGGGCTCCCAGCGCTCGGCATCGCGCGGCTCAGTTCCCTCGACGAGTGCCCTGAACGCGAGCAGTGCGCGTCTGGCGTCACCGACGGGGAAGTAGAAGGCGTCCCAATTGTCGCTGTCTTCGCCGTCGTGGTTCGGGAGCACATAGTCGAATTGACAGGCGAGCTTCATCTCCGCATAGGCGCTCATGGCGCGGCGCTCGACCTCCGCCAGATCGACCTCGGCAAGCACCCCCTTCTGCCTTTGCGCCCGTCGCAGCAGCTTCCGCCGCATCACGTCCGCGACAAAATTCGAAAGCGAGATCGCCGGCTGAACCGACTGGAGGAAACGGATCTCGTCCTTTGACAGAGGCGCCATGAAGGCGCTGACGGCCTGAGTCTCTGGACTCCTCAGCTGGTGGAGGAGCACCAACCCGATGAAGGGATTCCCCTCGACGAATGCCTCCCCGCAGGACAACGCGTGCTGGAGATCGTCTTGGCTGACTGCCTGAAGGTCGCCCCTCACGTCTATGACGGTGAACCCCGGCTTATCTCGCAAGCGCTCAATCGCATCGCGGCTGCGGAAGTGGTAGTCGATCCCCTCGCGTTCCCCCGGCCGCGGTGGGCGGCTGGCATAGAGCACCAGCTTCTGCAGTCGGGCCGCGAACTCTGGATAGAGCCGCAGCAGGGCCTTATGCAGGGAGCTCTTGCCAACACAGGAAGGGCCAGAGAGGATGATCAGGCGTCCCATCGCTTTGCTGTCCTTCCGTAGCTGAGAATCAGGAGCTGCTGTGCAGGAGCGCTGCTTTGCGGCCGCTTGCCTCATTGAACAGTACGGCGGCCTGATCCGTGGATGCCGTCACATACTGGATTTGCCGCTCCGCCAGCAAGCGCTGGGCTTCCGGGGTCAACGTCATCTTGGATCCGTACCCGGTGCCGATCACCAGGAGTTCGGGGTCGCCCTTGAGCAGTCGGTCGAGTTCCTCCGCGCAGACCTGATGGCGGTCGCAGCCGACCTCCTCGAGAGTGCTCCGCTTGCGTTTCTTGACCTTCCCATCGGCGCGTACGTAGATGTCGGTCGTATACACATCCCCGTCTATCACGATCTCACCAGGTTCCGGGGCCGCTACCGTCGGGTAATGGCCGACCGAAGCCAGGGGGGCGACGTGTGGGTCATCGTCACTGGCGAGTTGGGCCAGAGCTACCGCGCCGAGCATGCCAGCATCATCGCCCAGCTTCGCCTCCACCACCCGACATTCGGAATGGCTTCCCAGAAAGGGATCCGAGGAGAACGTCTCCTGTATGATCGGTAGCATGAAGCTGCCGCAGGCCGCCACCACGCCGCCGCCGAAGACGATGATCTCGGGGTCCAACAAGTGGCGCAGGCTGATACAGGCCAGCCCGAGAATCTTCGACGCCCTCCCAATGACCTCGGTCACCAACGGGTCCTGCGCCTCCAGGCAGCGGCGGAGCAGGCCGGACTTGATCACGGTGGGCTCGCCGCCCGAGAGCTTGGTGAGCATGCTCTTCCGCCCCCCTTGCACGGCTTCCCGCAGATCCCGCTCGATTGCCGTCCGGCTGGCAAGCGCCTCCAGGCACCCGCGGTTGCCGCAATTGCAGAGAGGCCCATCCATCACCATGATCATGTGGCCCAATTCGGCGGCAGCGCCGTGGCTACCGTCGAGAAGCTGGCGATTGCAAATGACCCCGCCCCCGATGCCGGTTCCGACGAAAATCCCGATGGCGTGAGCGGCCTTCTGTGCCGCACCGAAGCGCTGCTCGGCCAGCAGCGCCACGTTGCCGTCATTCCCCAGCACCACCGGCACCCCGAAGTGCTCGCTGATGCGAGCGGCAACGGGCCCTTCAAGATCCATATTCGGCGCGACCACAAGCACTCCGGTGTTGGGGTCGATCACCCCGGGGAGGCCAACGCCGATCATGGCCAGGCAGTCGGCGGCGACCTTTGCCGACTTCAGCGTTCCTTCGATGGCCTCGGTGATCGCCGCCAGCACGGCATCTCCGCCTTCGTCGCGAGGCGTACTTAGCCGGTGACGCGCCCGTATCCGGCCGCTGGGCTCGGCGAGCCCAGCCAGGATTTTGGTGCCACCGACATCCACACCCATGTAGAGCCCGCCAGGGGACTGCTCGTGTGCCACGCTTCCTCTCCCGTCCGCGGCCGCAGAAGGGATCGAACTCGGCCTGATGCGCCGTTGCTAATCTAATACCACATTGCGGCGGGAGGTAATCGCGTGACTTTGGAGCCGTTCTTAACGGTAGCATAACACATGGATGAGCCCCGGCCTGCTATACTACGGCACCGAGGGCAGCATCCTGGGCCTGCCGGCGCGGGATTCGCCGGCAGGTGACATGTAAAGCTGCTGTGGTGCCATGCAGCCGGGGTGGTCGAGAAGAGAGGCGAGAGATGAGAGCGGCTGAGAAGCTGAGAATCAGGCCTGGCACGAAAGTCAGGCTCGCGGATCACGACCCCGACGACACCGCTGGGGTGGCCAGCCACAAGCAGGCGCGGGCCGGCCTTGCCGAGAACATAGGGCGCCTTGAGAAGCTTCAGGATCTGCTGTGGGCCGAGAGTCGGCGATCCCTGCTGGTGATCTTGCAGGGGATAGACGCCGCCGGCAAAGATGGCACCATTCGTCACGTCATGTCGGGCGTCAACCCGCAGGGATGTCGAATCACGTCGTTCAAGCAGCCGTCCGTCGAGGAGCTTCAGCACGATTTCCTGTGGCGTATCCACGCGGCGACGCCGCGACAGGGAGAGATCGGCATCTTCAACCGCTCGCAGTATGAGTCAGTGCTGGTGGAGCGAGTCCACAACCTGGTACCCAAGTCGGTCTGGTCGCAGCGCTACGATCACATCAACGCCTTCGAGCGGTCGCTCGTCGGCAGCGGGGTCATGATCCTCAAGTTTTTCCTGCACATCTCGGAGGCGGAGCAGCGAGTGCGCCTGCGGGAGCGTCTCTCGGATCCCACGAAGGCATGGAAGTGCTCCCCCGCGGATTTCGAAGAGCGAAAGCTCTGGAGCGAGTACATGAAGGCCTATGAGGACGCGCTCAGCCGCTGCAGCACCGAAGACGCGCCCTGGTACGTGATCCCGGCGAACAGGAAATGGTATCGTAACCTCGCGGTTTCAGAGATCATCGTGGATACGCTACACGCAGCCAACATGAAGTACCCGCCGCCCACGTTTGATCTCTCCAAGATCGCGTTATGAAAACGGGCGTCGCATAGCACGCCCGCGGCCGCTTGTCACCTGCCTAGTGGCTCGCATGGAAGGGTATCGACGTGTCCGCTCCTGGTGATGACACCAGATCGACACAGACGATCGCCGTGATTGACATCGGCACCAACTCGGTGCGGATGGAGATCGTGGATGTGCTCCCGGACGGTCGCACGGAGGTGCTGGAGCGAGTCCAGCGGCCCATTCGGCTGGGCCACGACGCGTTCGTAAGCGGCGTGCTGCACCAGGAGACAATCGCCGCGGCCATCGCCATCCTGCGTGACTGCCGCCGGGTCCTCGACACGTATCAAGTTTCCAGGGTCCACGCGGTGGCTACGTCCGCGGTCCGCGAGGCGAGGAACGTCGATTCTTTCCTCGACCGGGTTGCGAGGACGGTCGGGATCAATGTTGACGTGATCGAGTCGGGTGAGCAGTGTCGCCTGGTAGTGATGGCGGTGCGACACGCGATCGGCGACAGCATCGACCTCAAACGCAGAATCGTCCTGGTGGCCGAGGCGGGGGGAGGGAACACCCTGGTCAGTGTGCTCCGGGGAGGCGAGATCGCCATCTCCCAGAGCTACGACCTCGGCTCCATTCGCATGCAGGAGATGCTCGCCACCGCGCAGGAGCAGCCGAAACGAGCCGCCGAGCTCCTTCGCAATCACATCGCGAACGTGATGGAGTCGGTGCGGGACACGGCTGGCCTTGGGCCGGTCAACACGTTCCTCGCGATCGGCGGAGATGCGCGGTTCGTGGCCAAACAGGTGGGGAAGCCAGCGCCGGCCGGGAACCTCGAGGTCGTGGCCATGAGACAGCTCGACGACTTCATTGCTCGGGCGGAGCCCTTGGCACCGGACGACCTAGTGCGCAAGTATTCGATCCCCTTCGCCCAGGCCGAGACGCTGGTGCCCGCCCTCCTGGTGTACCAGGCCCTGTTGCACGCGACGCGAGCTCGCAGGATGCTGGTCTCGCGGGTCTCGATGCGCGACGGGTTGGTGTTGGATATTCCGC
>JBEKKD010000218.1:0-8189 GCA_050010895.1 Armatimonadota bacterium | reverse complement strand
GGCGTCTCGCCGAACGAGAATCAGCCGGCCTATGGCCGCGAGCACGGGCGGCTCGTCTCCATCGCCAGCCTGATGGTCCACCTGAACGTGCCGCGGGAGCGCAAGGAGAAGCTCGTCATCGGGTTGGTGCAACTCGGCATCGACCTTTCGGGCCTCGCCAAGGTCGGCGGGAATTGGAACCAGGGCGGCGGCCACGGAAGCGGACGGAAGTGGCCGATCCTATTCGCCAGCCTCATGCTCGACAAGCCCGAGCTGCGGAAGCTGCCCGCCAGCGCCGTCTTCCACGAGGACGCGCAGACCTACTACGGCAAGGGCTGGTTCGGCCAGACCGCGCTCTGGCAGATGGTCGAGCACCACGGGCCGCGCCAGCCGTACGAAGAGAAACCGCCCGAGCAGTGGGAGGAGTGGGACCAGACGTCCGAGGGATACCGAGTGTGCTGCACTGCGGTGGCTTGGACGGGAACGGCGCTCGCGGCGCGGCTGATGAGAGCAATCCCGATCTGGGAGCACGATGCTTTCTTTGATTACTGCGACCGCTGGATGCGCCCGGATGACCCCTATGCCGCGGCCCGCGCTGGATTCAGCAGGCCGCGCGAAGAAACCAGGAGCTTCGACCCCTTCGTCGACGAGATGTGGCGGGCCTACCGCGCGAGCGCGCCCACCCAGCCCTACTCGGAGAAGAACCTCAAGTGGGTCTGGGAGGGCGACCAGGGGAAGTGGGTGCCCAACCCCCGGCCGCAGCCCTGACAGAGCGGGCAACCTTGGCCCTCCCGCAGAGCACTCCGGGGCAGTCCCTCGGCCGCCTGGGGGCCCTTCACCGCTTCTTGATCGGCCCGATGTACCGGGTTGCGATCACGATATCATCGAACCAGGCACGGTTGATCGGGTTCGGGCTGGCGACCTTATTCATCCGGTACGGGCCTTCGGTCACGTAGTGCAGGAGCCACAGGAAGTTGATCTTCAGGTCCGTGCTGGTGCGCCAGCGGAATCCCTCGAAGGGCGTTCCGTCGCCGTTCACGAGCTGGAAGCCCATTCCTGACCAGTCGCCGCGGCGCGCGCCTTTCGCGAAGTAGCCCGTCAGCTTGCCGTCCACCCACAGCGCCAGCTCGCCGTCGCTCGCGTCGGGCGTGGAGTTCAGCTTCATCATCACCTCGATGCACTGCCACGTGTCGCGCGGTACGATCGCATCCCGAGCGGGCCGGAGGCCATTGCCCCAGTACTTACCGTCGGCCGAGATCTTCATCTCGTGCCAGTAGCAGTAGAAGTTCCAGATCCCCGGTGGCGGATAAGCGCCGTACTCCCCGGCCGGCTCGATGTCCGCGGTCACGCGTTCATCGCCGCGGGGCAGTTCTCCCGCGCCTCCCTGCGGATATGGGGTTGACGGATTGTAGCCGCCGATGTGGACGAAGTGATGGATGTACTGCGCATCCTTCGGGAACTTGACGTAGAACCGTGCGTATACCTGGTCCACTCCGTGCGAGAGCCGGGTGTAGAGGTGGCCGCCCGTGTTCTCTCCCAGTGTGGCCGTCATCTGGAGAGAGTGCTTACCCGAGCTTGCCGGAGGCACGTCGGCGCTCAGGGCCAGCACTTTCCCGTCTTTATTGCTTGCCTCGTCCCAGTGCTTGACGACCGCGCCGAGGTCATTCTCCTCGAAGTTCTCGGCGAAAAGCACGGCGGGATCGCGGTCGATGCCGTCGTCGCCGGGGTACTTGGCCGACAGGCCGTACCCCTCCGGGAGTGTACTCGTCGCCGCCTTCACCGGGCGCTCCCACAATGCCACGCCGCAGACGGCGACTGCCGAACAGACGGCCAGCGTACCGAACCAGAATCGCTTGCGCATCTCTCCGCCCCTTTCTTTCTCATCCCACGGACCACAGCAGTCTGAACCCCTGGTTACACTCATGGTCACTCGCGCCCCGATGGCAACGAGCTGGGAGTCGGTCACCTGTCCACCGGGATTCGGCGCTCTACCCCCCAACTCCGCCTCGCGCGGCCAGCACCAGCGCCCAGATGACGCCATTGATGAGATCGCCGCTCACGAGCCCGACCGCCAGCGGAACTGTCTGGCGATAGAGCCGCAGCCCGCCATAGCGGGTCACCAGCGCCTTCCCCAGCCAGCCCACGAAGAACGGCATATAGAACCACTGCATTCCCCAGGAGTGCGCTGCCAGAAATCCCACCGGGTGCAGCGGCCACCACCAGAAGCGCAGCCTGAGCAGCCCTAATGCGATGGCTATAGCCGCGCCCGCGGCCATGCCTGCGAGGGCGCGGGGATCGAGCTGTGAGGGGGTGCTGATGGCCGCGAAGATGTGCCCTGCGCCCCAGTTGATCTGGGAGCTGAGCCAACTGCTGTCCGCGGCGCGCAGGTTGTGGAAGCCGTAGCCGTATATCCCCGTCAGCGTCACGTAGACGCCCAGCACGAGCGAGAGCACGAGGGCGACCGCCATGCCGTAGACGAGGGGGCGCGTGCGGATGCGCGCCGAATCCGCGATCTTCATCCCCTCGAGCACGTTCCCGCTGACGAGCTGCGCGGTCGATCCAGCGCCGGGGAAGTAGGCCCATCGCACCGACATGACGGCGATGACCTCTTGCGGGCGGAAGATGCCGTTGCCCATCGCGTCCCACATATCATCGATGAACAGAGGAAAGAGCAGCAGCCCGAGGCCGGTCTCCGCCCGCAGCCACGTCCACATCAGGTAGAACATGAGGATGAGCGCGATCAGCCCCATCCCCACCCAGACGCGCGCCCCGATCATGCAGCAGAAGTAGACCATCCAGCCGTAGGAGAGCGCGAATGCGATCAGCGACCAGCGATAGGGCAGCGGCTCGTCTCCGTCATCGGCGCCCGAGCGCCGGCTGAATGCGATCTGACAGGCGCGCTGCAGGTGCCGGCGCGCCCGCCATCCCGCCCACACCGTGAGGGCGAGGATGGCGCCGAATCCCTGGAACGCGAATGCAGGGAACGCGGTGTCGCCCAGCCATCCCTCAGGGCTGCGCGGCGGCGCGCCGGCGGCAATGGCAATGAACGCGAGGCCGATGCGGAGGAACCAGAATGCCCAGCACGAGAAGGATAGCTCCTTCGGGATCAGATAGGCGATGGCGATCAGCCACGGCCACAGCACCAGATCCATCTCCCCGAATGCTGCCATCGGCCCCGTCGTTTGCTGCGCCATGAGCGCGACCGGCCCCAGCGGGATACCCGGCAGAGATGGGAGGAAGTTGGCGAGGCGGTTCCAGAACTTGATACAGAACGAGATGATGAACCCGAGCCAGAAGACTCGGACGGCGGTCAGCCGGCCGCGTCGGTCCGCGTCCGGGCCGGCTTCGGCGATCAGCTCCAGCGGGATCTGCGCGAGGGGGAAGCTGAGCCGTTCGTGCGTGATCCACTGGCGCTGAATGATCAAGGCGAGGCAGCTCGACGCGATGACGAGGGCGAGCAGGAATGAGCACCAGGCCGCGAGCGGGGCGATCCAGAGCGACCATGGGACGGAGGCGTTGCCAAGAAAAAAGCTCTCGACTGCGTTGTGTTCTGTCGGGCTGAACCAGGCCGGTATGAGTTTGAGGAACGCCCCCGCCCACTCCGGGTGAACGCTCGCCGCATATTGCAGGAAGATCGCGTGCGGCAGCATGTAGGCAAGGACGCCATATGACACCAGTGGCGCTCCGGCGAGCACGATGATGAAGATCGAGAGCAGCTCGCGCCGGTTCATCCCGAGCAGCCTCGCTGCCGGCCGCCACGTGCTCAGCAGGGCTAGCAGGAAAAGGACGGCGAAAGGGCCGGGCGATGGTACGCCACCGTTGAAGTCCTCCGCAGTGCTGTAGACGATGTCGGTATAGAAGCCGGCGTAGACCAACAGCGCAAGGAAGACGAGGGCGAGCAGCATGACGCGCCCACGTGGAAAGCGCCGAGCGGAATGCTCGGCTAGCTGCGCGTGTTCGGGCGGCTGAGCGGGGGCCACTCGCGCGATGAGCATGAGGGTAGGGCCACGTGAAGCGTTCAGCTTGCACGTCGACCAACCCGCGGTCTTCTTCACCGGACGCGTGCAGTCCTACCCCGGCCCGAGTCGCCTCGCGGGCAAGCGCAATAGATAGGGTCTGGCACGGCAGTCTATGCGCGGTCCTTCCAGGCCTGCTCGAAGACCCGCATGAAGTTCTCGCCGAGGACCTTCAGGATGACCTCATCGGAGTGCCCGCGCCGCACCAGCGCCTCCGTGAGAGCGGGGACCTTCGATATGTCCTCCAGGCCCTTCGGCGCGCTCTGCAGTCCATAGAGGTCTGAGCCGAGCCCGACGTAATCGGGGCCGACCGTACCGATGACGTGCTCGATGTCGGCGACGACATCGTCGACGTCCTTGCAGCTCAGGAAGAAGACCCCGAAGACGCCGCCGTTGCGGGCCAGCGCCTCCAGCCGCTCGCGGCCGCGGGTGACATTGTAGGCGGGATGGAACGGGCTGTCCTCCGCGCGGAGCGGGAAGTACTTCAGCGGACTGCGGTGGGAGAGTACCACCGGTTGCGTGCTGATCTCCAAGGTCTCAAGGAACCCCTCCTGATCGATGTGGCACACATCCACCACGATGCCCAACTCGTTCATCCGTTTCACGGCCTGCCTTCCCGCGTCGCTCAGGCCGCCCGCCTTCACGTAGTGCAGGGTGCCGTCGGCGAAGTAGTTCTTCCGGTTGTGCGTGAGGGAGGCCATGCGCAGGCCGAGTTCGTAGAAGATGTCGAGCAGGTTCAGATCCGGCCCGACCGGCTCGAGTCCCTCCAGGGCGAGGATGCCGCCGCACTTGCCCTCCGCCTTCAGCCGGCGGATGTCCGCGGCGGTCTTGACCAGCTCGAAGCCGGGGTTGTCCTTCGCCTCGCGATGCAGCCAGTACACCATCTGCAGGGCGCGCTTCAGGGCGTGGTCGAGTTGATGGTCTTCCACGAACGCCGCACACACTTGCGCCGTCAGGCCGCCGGCGACGAACTTCGGAAGGCTGTACTGACCGATGCAGCCGAACATGTCGTTCAGGGGCCACCGGTAGTCATAGGAGGGCGTGCCCACGATCTCGAACGGCGGCTTCCACCGCGCCGGGTCCGGGATCTCCACATCAGTGCCTAGCCGGATCAGTCCGTCCGCGATCGGCATCAGAATATCGGAGTGGCAGTCGATGACGATTGCCTTCCGATGCAGCTCCGCCGCGTGCCCTGCCGCTTCCGCTGGTGTCATGCCTATTCCTCCTGCCGTATCCTTCGTGCCGAGGTTGTGGTCGTTGGGTCGTTCCGACTCCTCGACTCCTCGCCTCTTCGACTCCTCGTCACCGCAGCTTCCGCCACTCGTCGAGCATCGCCAGCGTGTTCTCCCACGGCATCATCGGGTGCACGGACGAGACGGCGGAGATGACGAGCCCGGTCTTGCCGAAGACCGCGAACACCTTGCGCACCGCCTCCCGCACTATCTCCGGATCATCGGCGTACATGTGGAACGTGTTGCTCGGCCCCGTCCAGAAGCTCCTTCTGTCTCCGAGCTTGGCGTTGACCGCGGCGATGTCGATGCTGTCGAAGGCGATGTCCAGCGAGGACAGGCAGTCGAAGTCGAACCCGGTGAGGTAGTCAAGCATGGGCGCGAGACCGCTGTAGAGGAGGTAGGAGAACGGGCGCCCTCCCTGGTGCGTCAGCTCGATCTGCTCGCGGAGGGCCTTCCCGATCAGGCGCTCCAGCAGTGCCGGGCTGTAGTAGTCGCAGGTCTCGTAGAACCCGGTGCGCTGGATGACGTCCACGCCGCAGTCTATGAGGATCTCGATCATCTGCAGGGTCCACCGGTGATCGAGCGCGAGGTAGCGCTCCACCAGCCCGGGGTTGTCCATGGTCAGCAGCACCAGCTCCGTGGCGCCGAACATCCAGAGCGCGGTGGTCAGTCCGGACCCGACGGTGGCGAGCGTCGCCACCTGGAGCCGGTCCGCAACGGTCTTGCTGGCCCGGAAAGCGTCACGCACCTGCTCGACCTGCTCCGCCGTACGCGGGGGCAGGAGGATGTGCTCCAGGCAGGCCACGTCGGCCTCCGTCTTCAGCCAGTTTTCGGTGTGATGCCCCACGTGGTCGTGGAAGAACGGGATGTCCTGGCCGAAGGGCCACAGCTCGTCGAAGCGAACTGAGGCATGGAGTACGCCGGAAGGCGTGTCGTAGGCCTTATGGAGGATCCCCGCCTCCTGCCACACGCGCGTGGTGACGCTGTCCTCGGGGAAGACCCGTCCCAACCACCAGTTGCCGACTACCTTGTCGGTCCCGAGGACAGTGACCCAGTACTCGGTGCCATCGCCCGGCGGATTCCAGGGGAAGTTCCACGGCCTCCCCCGCCGCTGCGCCTCGGACAGCGGGTTCACGAGCGGCGCGCACGGCACATAGTCCACGGGTTGCCGTCGGATCGCCGCAAGCACTCTCTCCCGTGAAGTCATCGCTGATGGTGCACTAGCCATCGTGCTCCTCTCGGTCCAGGACTTGGTGGGCCGACGGCGTATCGGCGACCCCCGGGGTTGTCTCGTTCAGCGCGGCGCGCATCTGTGGCGTGCCGCCGAGCACGTGCAATACGAGATGGGTGCGACCATCCCGCTTCGGCCCGCGCGCGATCTGTTTGGAGTACATGTCCCGAGTCACCATTGTGCTACACCGGGTCGCGGAAATCCAGGTACTGCAGATGATGATGGTAGCATGGCGGTGCGGATCAGGGAAGTGGATAGGAGTCGACCGGGTGGCCCGGAGAAGGAAGGTGCGGTCATCACGGGGCCGCCCGCGCCAGATGTCGGCGGCCCGACCACAGCGCCCACCCCTCAGCGGCGTGGGAGTACGGACCGCTCGCCCGAGAGCACTCGGGCCGAAGAGAGGAGTGCTACTCTGAGGGAGGTTCGGTTCATGCTGCTATGTGCGATTCTGATGACCGCGGCCCTGCCTGCGTTTGCCGCGGTCCGCCGGATTACCCCGCGGCCCTGCCTGCGTTTGCCGCGGTCCGCCGGATTACCGGGATCGAAGCGCTGCGCGAGGCGTGTGAGATGAAAGCGAACCCCGGCGATATCATCGAGATCCAGCCCGGCGCCTATTACCTGGACACGCGGTTCATCCACGTGCTGCGCAGCGGCGAGCCAGACAAGCCGATCACGATCCGCGGAGTTGTGACGGATGGCAAGACGCCGGTCATCGACGCCAGTCGGGCGAACGTCGACCGCGGCATCTTTCGCCTCGAACAGAGCACCCACGACATCGTGTTCGAGGACCTGGAGTTGCGCAACGCCAAGGGAGCGCGCTTCTCCGATCGGGCGACCTACGGCTACAATGCCGGGGCGATCTACTTCCAGGGGAACAGCATCACCGCGCGGCGGGTGCACTCGCATCACAACGAGATGGGATGGTTCGCCACGCACAACGCCGATCACATCCTGATCGAGAACTGCGAGGTCGACCACAACGGCACCCAGTCGCCGGAGGGCGAAGGGCCGACGCACAACTTCTACTTCAGCGCCCGACACCAGATCGTGCGTAACTGTTACATCCACGACTCCGTCGAGGCGCAAAACTTCAAGAGCCGGGGCGGGAACACGATCTTCGCCTACAACTGGGTCGAAGAGGACGCGGGCTACAGCGTCGAGGTGGCCAGCGACAACGACGGCAATACGCTCTGGATCGGCAACGTCATCATCAAGCGCGCCGCGCCGGGCGGAATGCGCCGCATTCTCGGCGTAGGCGATGGCGTGGACTCTGCCCGCGGCACCCTCACTCTCATCAGCAACACCATCATCTCCACCCAGCCCGAGGACCGCTACCTGTTCACGCAGGCAAAGGCCACCTGCAATGTCGTCCTCATCAACAACGTCTTTGCCGGGCCCTCCACGCGTCTCCTCGATCTGCACGGCACAGGAAGGATCACCGGCACGAACAACTGGTTCCAGCGCGGGATGGAGGTCCCCGACACCATTACCGACAGCCGCTTCGGCGACGATCCGGGCTTTGTCGATGCCGCCGCCCATGACTTCCACCCACGGCCGAGGTCGCCGCTGATCGGGGCCGGTCTCACCGCGCCCAGTTTCCTCAACGATGCTCACAAACCCGAGCGTGCGATTCCCGAATGCGAACCGACGAAGGCGGTACCGAAGGTGGTGAAGAGAGTTACCGCCGGCGCCCTCGACATCGGGGCGTTCGCCGCGGCGAAACACTGAGAT
>JBEKKD010000217.1:0-7057 GCA_050010895.1 Armatimonadota bacterium | reverse complement strand
CAGACTCTCCGTTGGGCTTCATTTCGCCTCGACGCCCTGGTATCCTGGAGTGCTGTTGAGTTTCCTGTGGCATGCCGCTCTCGGCGTCCGCGTGTGCTCTTCAGAAGCTCCATCCTGGTGCCGCGATCAGTGGCGCGGGTCTCCTATGGTAGAATGATCCTCGCTCGCGCGCAAGCTCAGGAGCCGCTCAGGGGTGTCCCATCGCTATTTGACACCCGCAGCGACTGGCGAGGATACCACGAGAGAGGCTGCACGAGCATCCTGGAAGCCAGATGAGTTTTTGGACAGGACGAGGAGACACCTGATGGCAGTCTGGCTGAGTGCACCAATGCAGAAGGGGGACCGGGAGTGGGTGCGGTCGCATCACGCCAGATTGCAGCTTCTTCGGTGTCTCAGTCTGCCGACTACGTACATCTCGTGTTCAGCGCCATAATCCACCAAGTACTATCTTGGTGGATTATGGATGCCTAGTATGGTCGAGAGGATAGTGAAGGCCGCGTTGGGCAAATACTGCCCCAGCACCAGGCCCAGGAAGGCGGGACGCATAGCGCGGTAGAGTCTCAATCCGCCGTATCGCCGGATCAAGCTAGTCAGCGCCCAGCCGATGAGCACACTCGTCCACATCGCCCGATTCGTCTCATAGGAGCTGGCAATGAGAAAGCCAACCGGGCTCAGCGGCCACCAGACGAAGCTGCTGTGCAGCCACACCAGCAGCAGCATAGATGCGCCCCCGACCACCAGCGCCAGTCTCAGCCAGTTGTCGGGCTCCTCAGGGGTGCGCAGGCTGGCATCGAGCTCACCGAACGCCCACTGTGGATAGCTAAAGAAGGGCCACGTGTCCAGGGCGTTAGCGCCGTGGCTGTAGAGGACTTTGAGCAAAGAGGGAATTCCCACGCCCAACATCACCACGATCGCCAGCGCCGCGGCCCACGGCCAGGTCTTTCCACGCAGCTTGCTGACGTTGAGCAGTTTGAAACTGTCCATCATCTGCGGCATCGCCAGGTTCATGGGATCGTACATGAAGATGACTGAAAGGTAGGTGTAGAGCGTGAGCGAGGGAACACCGATCGGCAGTGCGCCAATCCCGCGCATGACGATCATGCGCGGGAAAAAGCCGGTGTCCGTGTAGAAAACACCGCCGGCCGCGACCAGCCGGGACGCCCCGACCAGGACGGCATAGAACAAGCCGATCAGTACCGCGAACGACCACCAGGACATCCCGCATTTCACTGCCCACCAGACCATGAAGAGGTTGGAGACGATGAACCCGATGAGGGCCCACCGGCCGGCGAGCGGCGCGTAGGCGTCTTCGTCCCGATCACCCCGGCCCACTAGCCCCAGGAACGCAGCTTTGATCGCACGGCGGGACTGATAGAGCATCGCCGCGGTGAGCGCGACGAACCCTCCGGCCTCCTCGAACCCGACGAACACGCGGGGATTGATCGCGATCGCTGCCGTCCCTCCTTCCTCCGCGACGCCGAACGCTCCCCACACCAGCAGTTGCACCAGGAAGAACACGTAGAAGAGCCAGAGGCTGAGCGAGACCTCACCGGGGAGCAGACACGCGATACCGATGATGGGGAAGCTGATGGTGATGAGCATCCCTGCCAGGGAGTTCCAGGGGAGCGGCATGCCGGCGAAGTAGCGGCCAACCGGAAGTGCGGAGAGCTGGACGGTAGGGACACTTGGGAACAGTTGGTGCAACCATCCCAACAGGTTGAGGAAGGCGGGGACAGCAAACCCGATCCAGAAGATGCGGTTGCTGAGCATGCTCGTCCCCAGCGTCGGTCGAGACCCGTCGCCGGTGATCGAGAGAGGAACATCTACCAGAGGAAACGACAGCCGCTGTCGCTCGATCCAGTCCCTGCTCATGAGCGCTCCAAGACAGAACATCCCTGCCATGAGGGCGAGCGTGAAGCTGCCCCAGGCAAGCATGGGCGTGAGCCATTCCGACCAGGGCATCGCCGTTCCCTCAGGCAGCCCCTCCCAAAACCAGTCGTTCGCCTGGAGGCTGCCGAGGCGCAGCCACAGGGGGATGTTGGGCCACATCGACTGCTGCCAGTGGTTCTCCGGTCGCGCCATGTAGAAGGGGTAGGTCGTGGCGCTGACGACATAGGGGATGCCGCCCTGCATGGCGAGTCCTACCGAGACGATCATCATCCCATACACCACTAGCAATTCGCCGCGGGTAAACGACCGCCCGGGCCAGATGCGGACGAGCAGACCGTTCAGCAGGACGAACGCGAAGAGAACGACCAGCGGGCTACCCAACAACGAGCTGGATCCCACATCCCATATGCGAGCGACAAAGGCGAGGTAGGGGTTGATGAGAGCGAGCAAAGCAACGCTCAGCGCGCCGAGGAGGACGGCGCGAGGTGTGATCGGGTTCGAAGCTACCATCGCTGTACGAGTATCAGCTGCCATCTCGGTCGCGCCGATGGATGACTGGATAGCACGGGCCTTGGTCGGTACCTGCCATGGTTACTGCAACACTCATCGTGCTAGAAGTCTCGCGCTCTGTGCTCACTGCTCCTACCAATCTCGGCTCTCAGGGAAGTGGCATAGGCCACAGGGCGGCTAAGGCCGGGTAGAGCTCGCGGCGCAGGTCCATCTGAGGAGCACACGCAGCGGCCAGCTGTGCCGCCGGATCGCCAGAGACGGAAGCTTTGCACCCATCAGAACCTATGGCCAAATCCGGTGGGCTCATGGTCTCATGTTAGTCAGCGACGACCTATCGTCTGGATAGCAGGACTTCCCTGCATCGTGTTGCGGCCTCGCCCGGACACTGATTGCCTGCGCCCGCCAGATGCAACAACGCGGCCCCGTGAGAGGCGACGGTCTGTTCGATCGTGCCTTCGAAGGTTCCGATTGCGCGCCGCTGCCACAGGTCTCTCGCGGCAACACGGCCGGACAGGCCTATCGCATTCAGGTCTATCGCGATTGATTGCGGCCTTTCCCCCCGGTTGAACAGTGCCAGGTAAGTCCCAGCGTGCTCAGTATCCTGGGCGACCCAGGCAGCTCGCCCCGCCTCCGTAAACAGCGGGCGGTTACCGAGGCTGTACTGGTTCACCGCGAGCGCTTCCGGGTTAGCCAGCAGCGAGTAGGTGAAATCGTCCAAATCTACCACACTGCCGCCGAGCATCAACGGCGACCGGAACATACACCACAGCGTAAGCAGCGTCGTCTGCTCGGCGGGAGCGAGTCTGGTCTGGCGCTCTTCACCGACGGCGTCGTTCCTTCCGATCCGCCCGATGGGAAGCATGTCGGCGTCGGGATAGCACCCTTCCACAATCTGCGGCGCGAAGCGGGCAGTCAGTTCGAACATATCGTCCACGCCGCACCAGGGCGTCTCCGGCTCATCCCACTCATCCCATACATCCGGGGAGATGCGGTACATCCGTGCTCTCGGGTGACTCAACGGAACGGGCGCGTTGATGCCAACGAGACTCAATGTCATCGGACGTCCGCACTGCTCAATGGCGTGAACGAGCGCCCCAATCTCCTCCGGCCTGGTCATGTCATCGGCCTTGATGAAGTCAATCTCCCAGGCCGAGTAGAGCTCGAGCAGCGAATCGTAGTAAGCCTGCGCCCCCGGGTGGCTCATGTCAATGCCGTAGTTGTTGGTATTCCAACTACAGACACTGCCGAGGTCCGCGATCTGGTCGGCAGTGAAGGGCGTGCCCTTAACGGGCTCACACAGCTCCACCGCCCGTCGCGGTACGCCCCGCATGATGTGGATGCCGAGCTTGAGCCCCCTTGAGTGGATGAAGTCAGCGAGCGGTCGGAAGCCAGCGCCCCCTGCTGCGGACGGGAACCTGTTGGGAGCCGGCAGGTAGCGGCCAAACTCGTCCCTCACCCCACCGTCTGTGAGGCCGTCCCCGAGGCCTCTGGAGGGCTCATACCAGTTCATGTCGAGGACGACGTGATTCCAGCCAAACGGGAGCAGGCGCTGGGCGAGGCAGTCGGCGTTCTCCTTCGCCTCCACCTCGGTGATGAGTGTCCCATAGCAATCCCACGTGTTCCACCCCATCGGCGGAGGAGCTTCGCTCCGTGACCGTCCCTCAGGCTGCACCTTGGTGCCCCCAATCCATGTGGCGCGTCACGAGCCGCTACCGTCTGCCCGAAGGACTGTGCGCGCGTCCCACTCAGTAGTGTGTTGCCGTCACATAGAACCGGTAGAGGTCTCCCCGGTAGAGCGACTCCTCAAGCTCAAGGATGGAGTTGCCAGCCGCAGACACGACGCCTTCGACGCGGATGCCAAATAGGGATTCTTCCACACCCAGAAGAGCAGAGTCTTCCTCGTCGATGGAGGTCGGCATCAGCATCTGGTCGATGCGCGTCAGCCGAAGCCCGTACTGTTGCTCATAGATGTTCAGGAGCGATCCAGAGAGGTCGGCCTTGTCGAGCCCTGGGCACAGATGCATGGACACGAACCGGGTCTCTATCGCCATCGGCACCCCGTCTGCCAGACGTAGCCGACGCACCTCGTACATCGGGCCCGGCAGGACGAATTGGCCAATCGGGAGCTGCTGCTGTCGCGCGCCGCGCTTCACTCGAACCGCAAGCACCTTCGTGGAGGGCACGCGACCGGACTCGACCATGTTTCGGGTGAAGCTCAAGATTCGATTCAGGGAACGGCCTACCGTTTGCTGCCGGACGAACGTGCCGCGGCCTCTAATGCGCGTGACCCAGCCAGCGCGTTCCAGTTCCTGCAGCGACTTGCGCGCCGTAGTCGTGCTAACGGCGTACTCGTTCATGAGCTCACTCTGGGAAGGTATCTGAGATCCAAGCGGGAGTTGCCCCCTGCGTATCTCCGAGATGATGCGCTCGGCGATTTGAGCGTATTTCGGTGCTGGTAACGTAGTGCCTCCCACTGATCCATCTCCTCCTAGCGCGCTAATCTAGGCGCGCATATTAGCGGTACTCGGTCGCGATGTCAACCCCCGCCATGGCGCGAGCGGCCGTTCATGCCCACCGGACAGGGACCATCGCGCGGACGGGCGTCGGTGTTCAGCGAGCCAGCGGGGTATCCCCGGTCAAACCGCCAGGCAGCCATCAAAGGCCGACAGTACGCCGCATGGAGGTGGTACCGGATGACAGTGGGACCGCCGCCGGCAACTCTCTAAGCTTCTCTGCGACTACCTGAAGTCCTGCCACGAGGGACCATTGGGCGGCGCCTCCAGGCGGTGTATCCTTCTTCAGACGGGCGCAGGGAACCTGCAGCTTAGCGCACACACCCCTTGACGCAGTGCCTGGCATATGGTAGGCTCCCTCCGATTTCAATGGGTCCTATGACCCATTCCAGCCAAGACGCGACAGGGAGGTGGTGCCACTGCCAGAGCAGGCGTGCGTAACGAACGGCCGGGGTAACCGCGGCCAGTCTGGACCGGCCCCGCGCATTGTGCCGAAATCCGGAACAGGGAGATGGCCAGTGATGAGAGTGATGAGCAAGAGGCATGGTTTCACGCTGATTGAGCTACTGGTCGTGATCGCGATCATTGCGATTCTCGCGGCCATGCTATTTCCAGTCTTTGCGCGAGCACGGGAGTCGGCGCGCAAGATTCAGTGTCTGTCGAACGTCAAGAACATCGCCATAGCGGTGCAGATCTACCTGACGGACTACGACCGGCTCTGGCCCCATGAGGACCGGCAGGACGTCCAGGCGGGGTACGAGCAGCTCACCGGTTGCAGCGTGTCGTGGTCCTACGACCGTCTGGACCGCACAAACCCCTATCTTGCCGTGCCTGTGATCCTGGACGAATATATTAAGAACCGGGATGTCTGGCGTTGCCCAAGCGCCCCTCACGATATCGGATACGGGATCGTCAATCCGCGGGGCGGAGACTGGTGGTCGGTGATGCGGGACAACCAAAGCCAATGGGGGCACTGGGGGATCGGGCCCTGCGGCTACGATTTCCCGCCGGGATGGGGCGGGACGGTCACCGACGGCCTCCTTCAGCAAGCGTATCCATCTAGCTCGCCCGGCGCTTTCATCCAGGACTACATGGTGACGCCCGAGAGAGAGACAAAGACTAGTCAGATGGACGACCCGACTAAGTTCCTGATACTCGGGGATGGAAGTGTCGCAGACACCTTCACGTACGGCACTGATGTTGCCTACCCGGACATCTGCACCCTCCCGTGCGCCGGGCCCTACTGTAAGGGAGGGGGAGGTTGGGGCCACGGGACAGTCGGGGCAGATTGGGTGAACTGCTCAGGGACTCAGGCATGCGGCGCTGGTACTACCCTGTTTGTGACCGACGTGGAGTACCGGAAAGAGCACGCTATGCCCCGCCACCTGGGCGGTGAGAATCTCGGCTTCGCGGACGGACATGCCATCTGGGCTAATTCTGAGGCCATTCTGAATGGGATGCCCGACTCCCCTGATCGGCCAGTCAGCGATGCTCAACGCACGGCCGATAACAACAGGGACAACCTCATCACCGGCGGCCTGTTTCGTGGCGGCCTGTGCGGGTTCATGTAACCCTGCACCTGCTGGTGGACAACACGGCGCTGAGTGGGAGCGAGGCGGCTATCACGCTTCGCTCCCTTGGTTGGCGCCCGCAGACGTGCGTCCCTGCGGGCACGTTCCCGGATGGGGTTCGCGGAAACGAGATGCCTGGGGAAACAGACTGTGGGGTGGCTCTATGCAGTAACGGGTGCACTGGCGTGGGCAGCGCCGGTACCCGATGGGAACTACGAGAGGGCAGCAGGCACGAACCTGTCGTGTGGCTGGACGGCGTGGGGCGGCGGGAAATGGCAAGGCATGGGCACCTCTTTCCAAGTTGTTCAGGAGGGAATCTGTGAGACACACGCGACTGATGATCATTGCGGCTCTTGCAGCGTTATGCGCCGACGCGGGTCTGGCGCAGCCCGGGAAGACCGTAAGGCTGCTCACGGTCGGCAACAGCTTCTCCGAAAACGCCACTACCTATCTCCCGGAGCTTGTCAAAGCTGGCGGGAACACACTGATAATGGGCCATGCGGACCTCGCAGGGTGCTCGCTTGAGCGCCACATCACTCACGCCAAGGCAGCTGCAGCCGATCCGAACGACGA
>JBEKKD010000216.1:0-7059 GCA_050010895.1 Armatimonadota bacterium | reverse complement strand
TCTACCGGAAGGCGCTCGGCGCGGAGGTGACGATGCTCATGCGATACAAGGACAACCCTGAGCCCGGCATGAACCCGCCTGGCGCAGAGGACAAGGTGATGCACGCGAGTGTGCGCATCGGCGATACCACGATGATGGTCTCCGACGGCCTCTGCGGAGGGCACCCCGCCTTCCAGAGCTTTGCCCTATCGCTTACTGCGAGTGATGAAGCCGAGGCCGAGCGCGTGTTCGCGGCGCTGTCCGAGGAGGGACAGGTAAGGATGCCCCTGGGCAAGACCTTCTTCTCCCGGCGCTTCGGCATGCTCGCGGATCGCTTCGGCGTCTTGTGGATGGTCCTCGTGGCGGCGTGAGGCCGGAGCGGCGAAAGAACACTCCCCGAGCGAGGACCAGCTCGGAGAGCGTGGTCCTTGCTACGTCCCCTCTCGCACCCGCGACTCGTCCTTGAAACCCATACCCAATCCACGGCAGATGAGTGTGCTACGCCTTCTCCGATACGATGATGTCCTGGTAGCTTAGGGACACGACACGCTAGCACCAGCCGCCGTAATGGATCAGCTCCAGGATTCGCGACCTAGATCGAGTGAAGAGGTGATGGACGCTCGCCGCATTCTAGGACACGAGTCGCTCCGGCTGGCTGTCGTGCGTCGTGTAGACGGCCCCTTCCGAGAGCGCCTCCAGACGTAGAGAAACGGCTCCACCTGGAGAGGATCGTGGGATGGCACGAGTTCCCGGCACTGCCGCTGAGCAATCGCTCGTGGTTGACAGAGACCGCCGAACTGGCTAGTGCGCAGTGGCCAGCGGCCAGCCCTCTTGACGCGCGGCACTGGGTCGGCTAGCATCCAGCTGGCTGACCACGGACAAAACGATACCGCTTTAGCAGGGATACGCACTTCAGCCCATCGCGCGCCTGCTTTGCACCATCCGACCTATCGGGTGGCGCAAGGTGGGCGCGTTTGGCGTCTATTGGATCGAGGAGGAAGCATGGACTACCCGTTCGTCAAAGGCATGGTGCTAGCAGAGCGGCTTTGCCACGAAGGGGTGAAGCCGGTGATGGCGCGGCACTTCCCGGGGGTGCGTTACTCCGTAGGGCGATTGGGGCGTGGGTCGGACACGCTCGGCTATGATACGCCGCTGTCGATGGACCACGGTTGGGGGCCCGAGGTCCAAGTGTACCTGTCGCCCGAGGATCACGTGCAGTACTCGGCCGGGATTGTGGAGGCGATGCGCCACGAATTGCCCCGAGAGGTAGCCGGGGTGCCCACGAACTACGACTCGACTTCCGATGAAGTGGGAAAGCCGGCGCGCCTGGAGTATGGGCCCATTGAGCATCGCGTCTACTGCATCAATGTGGACACTTTCGTAGTCAGCTACCGACCCTTCAACCCGAATCGTGAGTTGACGGCGCTGGACTGGCTCACCCTACCGCAGCAGACGCTGCGACTGATCTGCTCCGGCCGCGTGTTCTATGACGACCTGGGCGAGCTGAGCCCGATGCGGGAGAAGCTTCACTACTATCCGGACGAGATCTGGTACTACTTTCTCTCCGCGCAGTGGGAGCGACTCGGACAGGAGTGTTCGTTCATGGGCCGATGCGGGGACGTGGGTGATGAGCTAGGCTCGCGGATTCTTGCGGCACGATTGATTCACTACATGATGGACCTGTGCTTTCTCATGGAGCGGCAATACGCGCCTTACAGCAAGTGGTTCGGAACCGCTTTCTCGGAGTTACACTGCGCGGCCGACCTCACGCCGATGCTGCAGGCCGCGCTCGACGGGCAGACCTGGCAGAAGCGCGAGCGCCACCTCTCCCAGGCCTATGAGTACCTGGCGCGGATGCACAACGCGCTGGGGATCACGGAACCAGTGCCGACTCAGGTTGAGCCGTTCTTCAACCGGCCCTACTTGGTTCCGGGCAAGTGCAACCCCGGCGATGCAATCTACGGGAAGATCACAAGTGAGGAGATCAAACGGCTACCGCGATTCGTCGGCTCGGTGGACCAGCTCACCAACGTCGTCTGCGTGCGCGACTGGCCGGACCGGCGAGCGCGGCTGGTGGCTTTGTATGAGGCGGCGGAATAGGAGCGGATGGTGCGAACGTTCATAACCTTGCCGACCGTTCCCCCGAAGGAACTCCCTTCGGAGTTTCGCTTTGACGTGCGCTCCTCGGAGGCGCTGGTGGAGTTGCTCCTGCGGGAGTTCACTCACGCGGGCGATGTCGTCTTCGATCCCTTCGCCGGATTCGGGACGACTTTGGTGGTGGCCGAGCGTATGGGAAGGGTGCCTGTGGGCATTGAGCTCAATTCCCGACACGCTGCCTACGCGCGATCGCTGCTTCATCACCCTGGCAGTCTGATCGAGGGAGATTCGCGCCAACTGGCTTCGTACCAGCTGCCACCTTTCGACCTCTCTCTCACTTCTCCGCCGTTCATGTGCAGAGGAGATGCCGAGGACCCTCTCGCCGCGTACGCAGGCCCGGGCGCGGGCTATGAGCAGTATCTCCAAGGCCTGCAGGACATCTACCGACAGGTGTCCGGGCTCATGAAGCCGAATGCACGCGCCATCCTGGCGGTAGCGAATCTGAAGCGGCCTGGCCAGGTCACCACGCTCGCCTGGGACGTGGCTGGAGCCATTGGCGGAGTGATGCACTTCGAGGGTGAGATCGTCATCGGCGGGGAGGGATCACCTGCTTTCTACGGCTACGACCACAGCTACTGTCTGGTCTTCAGCAGGTACAGCTAGGATAGGAGGCCGCCGGCCCCACCACGCGCGACGCCATCCTGCACTCCGCCGCTTTCCGAGAGCAGCTTCTGCGTCCGATAATATCGGTTACCGGACGTGAGATCTGCCCGGCAGCGCCGTATCCGCCGGCCAAGAGACTGAGCGGGAACCGGGCCGACAGGCGCAGCAGGGACGGAGCCGGCCGTGCCGAACCGGCCCTACCCGGGGAGAGCGCCGCGCGGCGACTGAGGGCAGACGGTAGGGCGCCTGTCCAATGACGGAATCCCCGACTGCACAAGCTTACTGATGGGACTACCATGGGTGTTCCTCGCCACGTAACAGGGGGAAGAGGTCTCGCCCGCTTTGGTGAGCAGACCCGTCCCGGGCCACGAGCACAGCGGTTAGGTCGGAAGGAGGCACTTGATGGCAGCACACCCCGTCACCGAAGTCTTCGAGCTTGTCCCAGAGGCTCGATGGACATACCTCCGGCGATTCTACGAGGAGGCGAAGGAGTTCTACGAGGCGCAGGAGAGCGTGGTCAGCGAGGTGGAGATCGCGGAGACGATTCGGCGCTTCAGAGAGAAACCGGCGCCGAAGGTCCGCCGGCGCGTGCGCCTGGCCGACTGGGCCTTCGCGCCCGACCTGAAGAACGAAGGGCTGGCCGGCCAGTTCTACTCCTCCGCTCACGACGACGCCGAGTGGGAGCGAGTCGCCGTGCCTCACTCCTTCAACCACGTGCCGCCCGACGCGGTCAAGTACGACGCGGAGACCTATCTCGGGGAGTACTACACCTGGTACCGGGCACGGGTACCATCGCCCAAGCTGCGTGATGACGAGGTCGCCTACCTGCACTTCGACAGTATCAACCTGCTGGGCGATGTGTGGGTGAATGAGGAAGCGGTCGCGATGGGCCATCTGGGTCCCTACCCCTTCCGTATCGGCGTCACCCGAGAACTGCACCGCGGGCGATCGGACGAGGCGCTGGTGGCGGTGCGCGTGACCTACCGGGCATCGAACCGACCGTGGTTCTTCTACAACGGGCTGCAGTTGGCCTACGCGGGGCTGGAGCGACCGCGCGAGCTGGCGGAGGGGGACTGGGAGGAGCTGGGCTGGTCGGGAATCGCGGGTGACGCAACGCTGCTGGTGATGCACGAGGCGCACATCGAGAACGCGCACTTCATCACCACCGATATCGGCGAGAAGCAGGCGGATGTGGCCTGTCGTGTGACGGTTCGCAACACCTCGCGCAAGCCGTTCGCGGGGCGGGTGAGGATCGAGATCGCGCAATGGCTTCCTCAAGAGAGCGGGGTGATCCGCACGGTGCGGCACGATGTCGCCGTGCTGCCCACCAACGAGAGCGTTGTGGAGGTCCCGTTCTCACTCCCCGAAGCCCTCCTCTGGCGCATCGAATCGCCCAATCTCTACCTCGCACGCGTGATCCTTGAGGGAGCCGACGGTCGAGATCTGGATGACCAGGTGGAAACATTCGGGGTGCGCACGATCCGGATGGAGGGGCCACACTTCCTGGTGAACGGCGAGAAGTTCGTCCCGCGGGGCACGCACGACATGACGCGCTACCAGAACGACTCGATGGTATGCCCGAGCGACCGGAGCATCGTGATGGACATGCTGCTGCACAAGAAGCTCGGGGCCACCTGCACCCGCTGGCCGAGCGACACCCGTATGCACTGCCCACGCATTGCGGAGTACTGCGACCAGTTCGGCCTCATGCTCTCCTGGTGCGGGTACTTCGAGATGTGGAAGGTGCACCCGGAGATGGAGATGTACGCCCAGCGCGATGTGCCGGCGGTGGTGCGCTCGCTCTGGAATCACCCCAGCATCATGTTCTGGGAGATGGGCGACGAGCCGCTCATGGGCAGGGACGATTTTCGGCGGATGCGCTGGTACGACCAGGTGTACGACCTGGTGGCGGCGGAGGACCGCTCTCGCCCCATCATCCCAGCGGGCTGGTACACGGATGACGATCTGGTCGGCCTGATCCTGGGGGCGGATGAGAACCTGAGCCTTGAGCAGCGGCGGGAGCGAGTCGTTCGCGAGAACCCGATCTTCTCCCGCGAGCTGGCGGTATGGGACTACCACTATTGCCCCGGAGCGGGGCCTCTGCGGGAATCCCTCAGCGGGCACGTGGACCGCGTGGCGGATGTGCTGGGGGGCGAGAGGCCGACCGTGCTGACCGAGTTCGGCATGGACGCGCTCCCCCAGTACGACAAGGTGCGCGAGGTCTACGGCCGCTTCCGGCGGCCGGCGTTCGCGATGGGGATGGCGTTCGAGCGTGGCGCGTGCGACATCAGCTTCTTCGGCCGGCCGATCACGGAGGCTGACTGGCGGGAGACGCAGGCTTGCCAGGCGCTGTTCTACGAGACGATCATCGGCCGGATTCGGGAGAGGCCCCGCGAGTTCGCCGCGTATCACCTGGTTATGATGACCGACGTCTGGACGCTGTACTGGGGACTGACGGACGTGTTAGGCAACCCGAAGCTGTCCTACTTCTCGGCACGGGCGATGTACGCGCCGGTCTGCATCTCCGCGCTGCACGGCAACAGCGTGCTCCGGGACGGCGACCGCCTGCGGGTGGCGGTGAGCAATTTCGGGCGGGCGCTCCAGGACGCGGTTCTCGAAGTGCGGGTCAAGGACGACGCGGGGGCGGTGGTGCGAGGGGCCACCCTCGGCCCCGCCGCCATCGCAGGTGGTGTGAGCGTGACGACGCTGGACGCGCTGGAGGTGAGCGGCCTGGGTCCGGGGCTCTACCGGGTGGAGTCGCTGCTGCGCGCAGGCGACGTCTTGGCGGCCAAGCGGCTGGAGATGTTCTACGTCGAGCCGCCGGCCTAGCCAGCTGCCAGCACTCGCGCCACGTAATCAGCGGCGTTGTCCGCCAGATTCTCCCTCGCCCGGTCGTAGCGCTCCGTGGTCCGTGGGTCGTTGTGGCCCAGAGCATACTGGGTGCGCCGTAGCGAGGCGCCTGCCTCCAGCGCCGGAGCGACGAAGGCATGCCGCAGGTCACCGCGCTCTGGAGAGATCGGGGCCGACCTTCTGCAGGGAGTTCTGCTGGCTGTTGACTTCCGGGATTGCCGAGCAGTATAACAAGGCTCGCGCGAACGCGATCCATAGTCGTCCTTCCGGCTGTGGAGGCAGACCTGTAACTATCCGGAGGTCGCCAGGGCTCGCGGCTCGCCGGAGATCGTCGCGCCCAGTTCTGCGTGCGGGAAAGGTACCAGCATGAAGCGCTGCCAGTCGCTTTCTTCGCTCTGCACTGCGCTCTTCGATCGTCGCCATCACGGCCTTTTTGGACGTCGTCGCCAAGCAGTATGGCCCCAGATGAACTTCGGGTGGGCCCCCGTGGTCCTATGCATGACCGCGGCGTTGATCGGGCTTCCTGCTACCGCGCGCTCGGAGGAAATAGTTGAGGCCTGGCGCGGGGGCTTCAAGGCCGTGTATTCGGTCGCCGCCAACCCAGTTGACGGCTCTTGCTATGTGGCAGACCTCTACCAGGTCGCTCGCCTCGCCCAGGATGGAACTCAGATGTGGCGGATGGACGGCTTCAACTCGGCCGCCTCTATGTGTGTGAATCCGACCGACGGATCGTGCTGGATCGCCGACACATGGAATGGGCAGGTCGTCCACGTCAGCGCGGAAGGCCAGGAGCTCTGGCGAGGAGGGGCGTTTGGTCTCCCCAACTGCGTCTCGGTGAACCCCACCGACGGCTCCTGCTGGGTAGCGGACACCAACGGCGGTCAGGCCGTGCACCTGGCCCAGGATGGCACCCAGTTATGGGCGGGCGGACAGTTCTACCTGCCGCACTCGGTCTCGGTGAACCCTACAGACGGCTCCTGCTGGGTAGCTGATACACAGAACCACCAGGTAGTACATCTGGCCGAGAACGGCGCTGAGTTGTGGCGGAGTGTAGCAGCTCCAACGAACACCTATCCGGCATCCGTCTCAGTGAACCCGACGGATGGATCCTGCTGGGTGGTCGTCGGCGATAGTGCCCTGGGATACAACGTCATTCATCTGACACAGGACGGCACGGAGGTGTCACGGACACCGCTCTACAACCCGAGAGCGCTGTGCGTAGACCCGAAAGACGGCTCCTGCTGGGTGACCGGGGACGCCATTGTATACCATCTCGACCAGGCCGGCACTCAGATATGGTCGGGGACCCCTGCTGCCTGGTCGGCCTCTATCTCAGTCAATCCGACAGACAGCTCGTGCTGGGTGGCCGACTTCTACGGCGTCCGGGCCGTGCATCTCGCGGCGAACGGCGATGAACTGCTACGCTGGGGATTCAAAGGCCCCGGCTCCCTCTCCGTGAACTCCGCCGAC
>JBEKKD010000215.1:0-7088 GCA_050010895.1 Armatimonadota bacterium | reverse complement strand
TGGCCGCCGAGAGCGTCGGCGAGTTCCTTGCCCTTACCCAGCAACTCCCAGGAGACAGGGGCGGGGCGGCCGTCGGTGTGCTCGACGAAGACCCACACCTCGTGAGCGGCTGACGCGGGTGCGGGCTGCGCGGCGACCGCGGGCGCCGCTGCCGGCGCCGCCTCTGCGGCCGCGGCCGGCGTCGCCTCGACGGGAGCGCCGCCCGACATCGAGATCACCGACGCCGGACAGATGCTCACACATTTCTCACACCCGGTGCACAGCTCCGGGTCGACGACCGCAATCCCGTCCTCCATGCGTATGGCGTCTGCGGGACACACGGCAAGGCACTGCTCGCAGCCGATGCAGCCTTCCTTGGCGACGATCGCGATCCGGGGAGACTCGGAGGGGTTCTTCGCTGTCATGCCTGCTGCCCTCCAACGACGCCGGCGGCGAGCAGGCGGTCGAGCAATTCGTTCGCGACCCGGTCGGCGTCGCCGTCAACGGAGATGATGTCACCACCGGTGCGTTGGGGCGGAGCGAAGATGCGCCGGACCTG
This sequence comes from Armatimonadota bacterium, assembly GCA_050010895.1. Taxonomy (GTDB): domain Bacteria; phylum Armatimonadota; class Hebobacteria; order Hebobacterales; family Hebobacteraceae; genus JBEKKD01. The sequence continues at coordinate 6,550 of JBEKKD010000215.1, read as the reverse complement.
AGTCGGTGAGCCGGCGAGGCCCACCTCGTCTGCCCCCACCTCCACGTTCTTCACGCCCCAGATCGGGACCGGTGTGCGCAGCCCGCGTATCAGCGACGGGAGCGACGCGTAGCGCGGCTCGCCAATCTCCTTTAGCACCGTGAGAACGACGGGCAGCGGGGCCTCCAGCGACTCCTCCGCGCCCTCCAGAACGCGGCGAACGCGTATGCGCCCCTTCGCCGCGTCCACCGATTCGATCTTGCCCACGTATGTAACCTGTGTGTAGCCCAGCCGCGTAGCGATGCCGGGTCCCACTTGCGCGGTGTCGCCATCGATGGTCTGCTTGCCGCAGATCACGATGTCAACCGGCTGCTCCTTCGCCACCGCTTGAATGCCGGCCGTCAGAGCGGCGGAGGTGGCAAGGGTATCGCTCCCGCGGAACGCGCCGTCCGTGAGCAGGATCGCTGTGTCAGCGCCGTAGGAAAGCCCCTTCTGCAGCGCGTCCACCGCTTGCGGCGGGCCCATCGCCAGCAGCGTCACCATCCCGCCATACGCGTCCTTGATCTGCATAGCGGCTTCGATCGCATATTGATCGAACGGGTTGATGATGGCGGGAATGCCTTCTCGGACCAGCGTGTTCGTCTCTGGGTCAATCCGGACTTGCGTCGTGTCAGGCACTTGCTTGATGCAGGCAACAATGTGAAGCATCCTAGATGAACCCCGTTGTTACGATATGCAGCATGCTCTACAGTCCAGTCACTCGCGGATAAGAGCCGCTGAAGGCGGCCCTGGCCGTGTTCCGCAGGTATTGTGAAAATCCTCTCAAACCCGACTACGTTACTAGTGTACCCGAAGGGGTCCCGAAATGAAAGAGCTCGGCGCCATTCGTCAGCCCAGCCGCGCAACCAACCGAAGCCGAAGAGGTCGGTCGGTGATCCACTCCAGCGTTCCACCCGGGTAACTGGAGTGCGGGTGTGGGTGCAGGTCGCATCCGCCTGTCGCCTCATCGACCACGTAGAGAAACCCCGGCAGCGTGCCGTTGTGAGTCACCGTGACCCGAAGGACCGTGTCACCGTCCGAGTGCTCCTGAATGTTCACCCGCGCCGGCTTGTGCGCGAACGCCTCCGCCACCACCCGACAGCGCGTCACCGTGCTGCCGGTCGCGAGCGTGCCCAGTTCCAGCGGCGATCCGTGGAACCAGTCCCCGTCATCGAGATGCGAAGGAACATCGCGCACGGCAGACGCTATTCGTCGCCATCCCCTCCGCCTCCTCGCCCCCATCTGTCATTGCGAGCCCTTGCGTCGGTACTTCAATGTCGACGCCCCCGTCCTGTCATTGCGAGGGGCGGCCGTTTGCCGCCCCGTAGCAATCTCGTCGTTCCAGTGTTTCGGGACTTCAGTCCCGAAACCAAGCGCACAGCCGCCTTCGGCCTCATCTGTCATTGCGACCCGTTACGTCGGTACTTCAGTGCCGACGCCCTCAGGAGGGCGCGACGCGATCGGAACAGAACTCTGCAGTGTGCTCATCCCGAAGACCAAACGTGAGATCTGGCTCAACCGCATTCGAGTGTGGCTGCCGCCGGCATTCGTGCTCATCGCCATCGCAATTCGCAAGCCCGAGTGGCGTCTCTGGGGGATTGCGCTCGTCGTCATCGGCGAAAGCGTGCGCACCTGGGCCGCCGGGCACCTGCTGAAGGACGAGCAGTTGACCGTCGGCGGACCATACGCCCACGTGCGCAACCCGCTCTATCTCGGCAGTCTCCTGTCCGGCGTCGGGTTCCTCTGGGTGATGGGTGACTGGAGGCTGGCGGCGGCATTCGCCGCTGCCGCGCTGGCGATCTACCTGCCAACTGTGAAACAGGAGGAGGATTACCTCCGGCGGATGCACGGGGACGCGTTCGACGCCTACCGGAGCGCGGTGCCGGGAATCCTGCCGCGGCTGCGGAAGGCCGCGCTCGGCGCGGCCGGTGACGGTGGCGCATCCGCCATCCGCGTCAGTCGCTTCCAGTGGCGCTGGGTCTGGCTCAACAAAGAGCACAAGACGTGGATCGCGCTGGTCGGCGTGTTCGCCCTGATGGCCGCGCGGACGTGGCTGGGTCGCGGGTAGGCGGGGTTCCGCGTCCGCGCGCGTGAACACACGCTGAATAACCGTGGTATACTGGGTCTGCCACTGAAGTCTGGAGTCGGGTCAGTTGTGGAGGTGACGATGGTCCTCAAGATTGTGCTCGAGCCAAGCGAAGAGGGGGGGTATACCGCGGTCGTTCCGGCGCTTCCGGGGTGCATCAGCGAGGGTGAGACGATCGAAGATGCCATGCGTAACATCCGAGAGGCGATAGAGCTGTACCTGGAACCGCCGGACGAGAGCGAGATCGAGGGGAAAGGCGTCCTGGTCAGGGAACTTGCCCTGTGAGCAAGGTTCCCAGCCTTCCGTACACCGACGTCGTACGCGCGTTGCAGCGGGCCGGCCGGACTGGCGTCCGCCAACGTGGGAGTCATATACGCCTGCATAAGATCGCAGGCGGTGAAGTGCTGAAACTCACGGTGCCAGCACACAGGCCGGTCAAGCGCTCCACCCTCGCGCACATTCTCAAGCAGGCCCGACTTGGTCTCGACGAGTTCCTCGGACTGCTATGACGCCACGCTGGCCACGGAGCGGGGAGAAGCGCTCCTGCCCTGTCAGCTCTGGATGTCTGCCCAACGTGCGAGAGACGCCTACGCCCGCCGCTCCGCCGCGTGTACAACTTTTGAGATAGCGCTCTTCGTGGCCGCGGTCATCGGTATGGCAAAGCCGATGCCGACGCTGCCGCCGCTGGGCGAGTAGATCGCCTGATTCACACCGATCACCTCGCCGTTGGCGTTCACCAGAGGTCCCCCCGAGTTGCCGGAGTTGATCGCCGCGTCGGTCTGAAGCAGGTCGCGGTATTCTTGCTCGCCCTGCGGCCTGATCGTTCTGCCCTTGGCGCTGATCACCCCTACCGTGACGGTCTGGTTGAAGCCGAACGGACTGCCGATGGCGATCGCCCAGGCGCCCACTTTGATCCTGTCCGCATCGCCAAGCGTCGCCGCCGGCAGCTCGCGCCCGGCGTCGATCTTGATGATCGCCAGGTCCTCGCCGACCGATTCGATGATCACAGTGGCGGGATATGTCTTCCTGTCGGCGAGCGTGACGCTGACCTTTGGTTCCTGGCCTTCCTGGATGGCGGCGATGACGTGCGTGTTCGTGAGGATATAGCCGTCGTGACTCACGATCAGACCCGAGCCCAGGCTCGTGACTTCCTGCACCCGAGGCCCTGAGAACGGCCACCCTCCGCCGAAGAACTCCTCGAATGGGTCCATGGGCCGGACCACTCTCTGTTCCGTGTTGATGTTGACGACGACGGGCCTCACCGCCTCCGCCACGCCGGAAAAGTCGAATGCCGCCGCGGCGAGGCGAGAGGGCTGGGCGAGGGCCGGAGCGGGACGCATGACAGAGAACAGCGCCAGCGCGATCACGCCGCCGAAGGTGGCGCTCAACAGCATAAGAGCGATCGAAGCGCGTGAGAAGCCGCTGCCTCCGGATGCGAATGGGGACTCGGTCATTGATACTGCCTCCAATGTGCTATAGACACAGTGTACCGAACTCGGTTGCGTTACCACGGCCGCAGGGCCTACATGTGGGGGCGTCAGCGCCGTTCCGGGGGGAGCAGGCCGCGCAGCGCTTCCATCATCCGCTCCGAAGCTTGCCCGAGCACCTCCCGAGTCAGCCGTTGACCGCAGAGCTGCGACAGATCCACCGGTTCGCCGAAAGCGACCCTGAGTTTCCCGGGCCTCACGATCGGGCTGTGGCGCGGCAGCACGCGGTCGGCCCCGTCGATCGCCACCGGCACGACGTGCGCCCCGGCTGACAGCGCGATGAACGCCGCGCCCTGCTCCGCCTCCATCACGCGTCCATCGGGGCTGCGGGTCCCTTCCGGAAACACGAGCAGCACCCGCCCGTCGCGTAGAAGTCGAATCGCGCGCCGCAGCGCCTCCCGATCGGTCGTGTCCCGGCGCACCGGGAACGCGTGCGTTCGGCGTATCAGCCAGCCGAGCACAGGGATGCGGAACAGCTCCGCCTTCGCCATGAAATTGACCGGCCGGGGCGATGCCGTTCCTACGATCGGCGGGTCGACATAGCTGGTGTGATTCGCGATCAGAAGCACTCCGCCCTCAGCCGGCACGCGCTCGCGCCCGACGACCTCCCAGCGGTTGAATAGGCGAAAGAAGGCGCGCAGGAACACCCGCGCCATCGCGTACAGCGGCGCGGCCCGCTCACGCCTCGCTTGCGTGTCTTCCGGCCTCGTGTCGTGGTTCTGGGAGACGGTGAACATAGATCACACTGATGAGTCCCGCGGCTGCGGCGAGCGCGAACAGTGTCTGATAGCTGATCGTGTTCAGCAGCCACCCGCCGAGCATGGGCACGATGATCGTCGGCGCGCTCAACGTTGACTGAAGCCCCAAAAAAAGCGGGCGGATATCGTCGGGCGCGATCTCCAGTATGTAGTTCGTGAACCCCAGCCACATGCCTCCCCAGATCGCCCCGTTGAGCAGGAACACGAGGGGGTAGAAGTACTCGACCGCCTGCCCTCGCACCAGCCACGGCACGAGCAACGCCGATGCTGGGACGGCGATCACGAGCCAGGAGGCGCCGCGGATAGCCGATGTGCTTCCGTGCCGGTCGCTCAGATAGGCCCAGATGATGCTCGCTCCAACCGAGCCGAGTGTCCCAGCCCAGATGAACGTCCCGCCCGCCGACTCCGGCAGGTGGAGTCCCGACTCGGCGTAGATGGCGTAGAATGGAACGGCAATCCCGCCGATCCCACACAGAATCTGGCCGATGATCGCCTTGCGCAGCCTCGGGTAGGTGCGCAGCGTGGAGGGGATCGCGCGCAGCAGACTTCCCAGCGATTGCGGATCGGAGAAAGCAGGGCCGTGGGGCTCCCGGATGAGGGAGAGGCAGATCGTCGAGAGCGTCAGGCCCGCTGCCAGGTAGATGAACAGGTGGCCGTAGTTGTGGGGGAACACGAGCGACTTGTCGGCGAGCACGTGGTGCACGATCGCGCCCGAGCCGATCGCCAGAAGACCGCCGACGAACTGGATGGTACCGAAGAATCGCCCTCGCAGTTGCGCCGGAATCGTGCGGCCGATGATGTCGTGCCAGGGCACGCCCCCGAGGCCGTCGGTGAAGAAGAAGATCGTATAGCCGGCGATCAGCACCACCAGCGCGGCATGCTGATGCGTCACCGCCCACTTCAGGTTGAAGATGATCGCGAGCAGGTAGAACGGGATGCGCCCGAATAGGCACGGGAGCAGAACGAACGGCTTCTTGCGCGGGCGATGCAGCACGAAGCTCGCCGCCAGCAGTTGTGGCACCAGCCAGCCGGCTCGCTGCAGGCCGTTCACCACGCCGACCAGCAGCCTCGAATGACCGAGATCGTTCAGCAGCACCGGCAGAATCGCGACCGGATCCAGGAACGCCCAGGCCGCGAAGAAGCAGCTGGCGTCCAGGGCGATGACGACGAAATTCCACCGAACGATGTGGGGGGCAAATGCGACCGCGGCCCCGGCTCCGGAAGTCGCGCGCGCGGTAATGCTCAGCCACCTATGGCGTGCATGGCAGAAATGCCGGAAGCCGAGGCGACATCCGCGTAGGCCCGGGGCTTGGCCGCGGCGGCCGCGGCGATGACCTCGGATACCGCGCCGACTGGGTCGGAGGCGCCGAGCGCGGGCAGCACATCGAGCGCCGCGGCCGAGAACAGGCAGGAGAGCAGCCTCCCGCTCGCGCTCACGCGAAGCCGGTTGCAGCGCCCGCAAAATGGGTCGGAGATGGGCGCGATGATGCCGATGGTGCCCAGTGAGTCTCCCAGGCGGTAATAGGTCGCCGGCCCGCCGCCAGGCGGCCCGGCGATGGGGGCCAGATCGCCCTCCTGCGCCAGCCTATCCAGGATGCGCGCAGCCGGCAGATAGCTCCGGCACGAGCCGGTTGGCATCGCCTCGATGAAGCGGACGTGCACCGGCCTCCGGCGGATGAACTTCACGAACGCGCCGGCATGGTGATCGAGCATCTCGGGCCCGGACAGGACGGCATTCAGCTTCACCGGCGACAGGCCCGCGGCCAGCGCCGCGTCAATCCCCGCGACCACAGGAGCGAGTTCCCCGCCGGTGATCGCGCGATATGCGCCCGGGTCGAAGGAGTCAAGGCTGACGTTCACGCGCCGCAGACCCGCGGCCGCAAGACCGGGCGCCCGAGCGGCCAGCCGCTGACCGTTCGTGGTCAGAGACAGGTCCGCCAGGCCGGGCAGACTGCTGATGCCGCTGACAATCTGCTCCAGATCATCGCGCATCAGTGGCTCGCCGCCTGTCAGCCGAACGCGCGTTATCCCGAGTCCGAGCCCCGCCTCGACGATCGTACGCACGTGCTCGGAAGTCAGCACATCGGCGTCTGACGCCCCCGGGCAACCGGCCGGCTGGCAGTACACGCAGCGCAGGTCGCAGCGCTCCGTCAGCGATATGCGAAGGTAATCGATACGCCGTCCGAACCTGTCGGTCAGCG
>JBEKKD010000214.1:0-11716 GCA_050010895.1 Armatimonadota bacterium | reverse complement strand
CCAGCAGCAACGCGCCGACTCCTGCCAGGCGTCGCCCTTTGGTGCAGGCGTGGAGGCCCACGGCCTCAGCGTTCCGTGAGCGGCAGCGTCACGTCGCCGAACAGCCCGTAGGGAACGAGGTTCGGCGCTACCACCCAGTGGTGAAGGGCGACGAAGCTGAACGGCCCGGCGATCCCGGAGCGCTTCTCCGGCATGTGGTTGGGGCCCGGCAGGTAGCGGGGCCGCCGCAGAGCTCGCTCTGGACCCGGTTCCGGCCCGGCCTGACCAGGCGGGTGATGTCGGCCCGGTACGGCGGCCAGGCGCGCACCGCCGGACTCTTACAGCCACCGGCTCCGCCGGAAGTAGATCACCATGCCCAGGACGATGAAGAGCATCACCGCCCAGACGTAGGCATAGCACCAGCGCCAGTGTTCGCCTGCCCACTTTGGGGACGTAGACTTCCGTTCCCGAAAGCCCGCTCCCCCGCCGCGTTACTGCGCGCCGCCGGGCATGTCTGTGCAGTCGGTGAAGCGGCTTTCGGCAGTGTCCTCCTGCGTCCACAGACCTGGCTGGCCTTGGCTGACCGGGTGACTGCACCGCTGGAAGATGTTGCCTCGGTACACACCCCGACCGATGGGGCCCACGCGGCTGCTCGTGAGCGCCAGCGCCGTCGAACCAGGCTCATTGAAGCTGGTGATGATGTTGTCCAGCAGGTTGACCTGACCCGCGACGGTGATGGCGTGCGCCACCCCCGTCGCCAACCCGCGGGTGATCAGATTGTCCTCGAACACCGACGTCGGCCCGCCGTAAGTCTCCAGCACTACCGGCTCCTTGCATCCCGTGACGGTGTTGTGGTGCAGCAGCCAGTTGCCGCCATCCGGCGAGACGATCTCGAACTCATCGCCGACCGCCATCCGCCGCGGCTCCCGCAGGCGGAATACCAAGGTGCTCGGGTCGAAGGATTCGATGACAGAGGTCCCTGCGGGCCCCTCCTTCCCGACCCACACCACCTGCCATCCCCGATAGCGGTGGGAGGCCCGCCACTCCGCCGGCAGTCCACTCTGACGGAACGTCCGATCGTCTATCACCTCCGTCACCGCAGCCTGGGCCCGCTGACCAAGGATGCCTGTCTCGCAGCCCTCGATCAGGTTGTCGTGGATGCTCAGATTCACCGCCGGCTCTGCTACCAGCAGGCCCAACACGTGACGATTACTCTCCCCTCGCACGTACACCTGGTTGTCGCTGACGATGACGTCCGAAGTCGTGACGTGGATCCCGGTGCGCCAGCCTTCGTCGTCCTCCGGCACCGCCGCTATCTCGATGATGTTGTCCGAGACCGTCACGTTGCGCGCCGGGAAGCTCGAGGACCCGGTCCGCCCGGCGATCTCCACCGCCGCCCGGCCGGTGTAGTTGATGAACCGGTTTCCGGTCACCACCACCACCGCCGTCCCGTGATTCACAGCTATGCCGACCTTCGCCAGCCCGATCCCCTCGAAGACGTTCCCCGAGACGATGGCTTGCCCGGCCGGCAGGTCATTGAGATAGTCCGCCCGGCTCGACACATCGCCGATGGTGAACGGGCCGGAGTTGCGCACGTAGTTGCCTATCAGCTTGGTGAAACGCGAGGAGGCCTCGACTGCGTGCCATTCCTCCCCTGTGCCGTCAATGCGGCAGTACAGCACCGAGGTGTTCTCGGCTCGGTCGTTGTTGTTGAATGCATTCGCGGCACAGTCCGTCACCCAACACCGGAGATAGGTGATCTCCTTCGTGTATTGCGTCGGCTCTTGGTCGCCTTCCCGGTAAGGCCCTTGGGAGTAGAAGCATTCCGCCGACATGCGGCTGGCATGCACGTTCTCGACCAGCACTCTCTCGGTACCGTTCACCGCGACTGCTTGGCACGACTTGATCGCGGAGGCCCAGAAGGGGTACCCGCTGGAGGTCTCGAACGCCCCTGGCTCCTCCGCCTGGCCCGTGTGACCCACCAAGCTCAGGTTGCGGAGTATCGCTTCCTTCCCAAAATCGAGATTGAAGCAGGCCCCTGTGCCGTTGCTGATGTCAATCGTCGTCGTCTCCGGGCTCGGCCCCTCCACGGTGATGGCGGCGTTCCGGAGGGCCAGCCGCTGCGTGATGCGGTAGTGGCCCGCCGGGATGTATAGGTTCGACTTGGTGGCGACCGCCCGGTCGAGGGCCGCTTGCAGGCTGGAGTCCTCTCGGTGCTGCAGCAGGGCGCCGTCCACTGACCGGCTCGGCGCATCCTCGAGCGTGATCGTGTTCCCATCAACGGCGCGGATGGTGGTGCTCAGCATGTCGCGCGCGTGAAAGGAGATCATGTGCCCGGGCTGCCACGCGAAGGGACGAAAGCGCACCTGAGTGCCGCCCGACAGCTCCTGCCAGTCGAACGTCACCGGCACCTTCTCCCCGCGCCAGGTCCGGGCAATGTCATCGCTCCACCGGAAGGTGAGCGGGTTGGTGCCGTCAATCTCGAGGAGGTAGACGATCCAGTGCCCTGCGCTTCCGTCGTAGCCGCGCATCTCGACCTCACCACGGAGGGGTCGGCTGTGGCTGTAGGGCTCGCCGGGGCCCCACAGGTGCTGACGCTCATAGTGAGGATCCCCGCCCCGCAGCACCACCTCCTGCCCGGGTTGGAAGTCGCCGGGGTCGGCAACCCTGAGCTGCAGGCTGCCGGCCTCGGTCAGCGCCTTGGTCTCGAACTCCGAACCGAAGGCCCCGAAGTCCTTGGCATTCAGCCAGTTGGTTGAGGTGAGAGGCATCTGCACTCCCTCCGCCGGGGGCGGAGCTGCGCCGCACAGCAGCGCCGACGACCCCACGGCCACGGTCAGCGAGAGACACAAGCGGAGGCCTTGCATGCGGCCAGGCCGACCTGAACTGCTACTACTGGACAACCTCATCTGGTCCTGTCCTTTCTCTCGGCGGCGCCCAACAGTGTTCGGGCTGGCCGCCGTGCCACCTCAAAGGGGCCGGAGTGCTACCGCAGTTGTCTCTCCGCGTCCTCTCGCATCTTCGTTGCTCCGGTCTCGCAGAGAGATGCATCCTCCGTCGCGCAGATAGCGTGCCTTCCTGCGATCGTCCGGCGATAAGTCAATCAACTGCTCGCGCTTCTCCTCGCCGGCCGCGGCTCGGCCGTTGACCGGGCGACGCGCCTTGTGATCCGCGGTCCGCGCGACGCCACCGCCCGATGGGCACACCGGGGCCTACAACCCTCCCAACCCCGAGCCAACGGGAAGGTACAAGCCGAGCCCGAGGTCCCCGAGGCTCCGCAAGAAGCCGGCCGCGAATTCGTCGAGGACGAGCCCGAGGAAGAATGGCAGCGCCCGGTGATAGGACCTGAGGCCGCCGTAGCGCAGCAGCATGCTCTTCACCAGCCAGATGACGAAGATGGGAAACCAAAGCCGGTAGAGGCTCAAGCTCGCCAGCCCGGCCCCGAGCAGGATGGCCCGAGGGGTGATCGGCTGGGTCGATGTCGTCTGCGCGGTGGCGCGAGGCGCATCGGTGCGCCGGTGCTGGTTCACTTCGGCAGGCTGCATCTGTCTCTCAGGTCCTGCTCACCGCGCGGCAGTTGGAGCATCCCATATCCGTCCTCCAGCACGCGCCGCGAGAGGCGGCGCTCTGCTCGGGCGCGCGTCCACCTCCCATCGCGCAAGCCGCGATCACTCTTCGGCCAGTTCGCGGGCGCTCACGAAGGTCACGCCCCTTCGCGTCAGGCCCACCAGCACCGCCTCCAATTCGGTCAGCGCCACTTCACCGCAGCCTTCGAGGATGAATGGATCCGGCAGCACCGATCCTTCCCCGAAGTGGATGAGCCCCTGGGGCATCTCCACGAACTCCCACGGGTGCAGGTAAAAGCACACAGCACGGTCGGTACGCCGCGGGCGGCAGTGAAGTCCATGAACGAATCCACCGCTGCCAGCAGCGACGCGGCTCCCTCGGTGCGGTACTTGGGCCACTGGTCTCGATCCCGGCCTAGCAGGTCCGCGCTCTTCATCGAGGGATCGGCGAAGTTCGGGATCTCCAGGAGCCTGCTCTCGCCCTCTTGGGTCCAGTCCTCTCGGCTCGGGTGGTACGGCGCCAGTCGCTTCCGGTAGTAGTAGAGCGGATAGGAGGCATCCGTCCGGTAGCCCAGCGCTTCCAGCGCATTCACCACCGCCGTGGAGCCGAAGAGCCGCGGGCACCGGAACGACACCACCCGCTCTCCTGCCGCTTCTTGCACCAGGCGCGTCGCCGTCTCCAGCCGGAAAGGCACCTCCTCAGGCAGGATCCGATTCGAACTCGGGACTGGGAACAGCTCGTCGCCCACGGTCTCGTGGAACAGGCTGTGACAGCCCACCTCATGCCCGGCCGCGCGAACCGTGCGCACCACTTCCGGATGGGCCTTCGCGGCGTGCCCCGTGAAGTAGAAGGTGGCTTCCGCCCTCCGCCTGTCGAGCAACTCCAGAAGCCGCGGAGTCCCTCTCTTCACACCCTCGTAGAAGGGCGTCCAGCTGCCAATATCGGTCTCCATGTCGAAGCCGAGCAGGGCTCGTGCCGGCGGCTGTGCCATGGTCGCACTCTACTCCTCAGGTCCCGTTCTCCCCATCTACCGGGAAGCCCATCACCGTGTAGTAGGCGAGGTTCGCCTGCTGGACGTCCATGCGTCCGATCTGGGCAATGATGGGCACCTGCGACTCGACCAGCAGCGCGTATTGCCCGTAGGGGATGCGAAAGCCCTCCTCCCCTACCGGCCGGTCCAGCCGCATGCACCGCACCCGCTCCGCCTCCACTACCACCCGCAGGTCGCGCTCGGGCGCGCGGCCGGGGAAGTAGACCGTCAGCCGCACCTCAGCCGCCGCGCGATTGGGGTTGAGCAGGACGAGCGACTCGTGCCCGTGGGGCTCCGAATCTCCCGGGACCGGCAGATCGCCGTCGGGGAAGGCCCACACCCTCCGCCCGAGGTGCGCACGGGCGCTCATGCCGGCAACTCCAGCACTTCCTGCCGGCAGGTGGAGAGCTGCTCGACGCCGTCCGCCGTCACCCGCACGCCGTCTTCCCAGCGCAGCCCATAGCTGTCGGTATGCAGGAAGGTGTCCACCTGGAAGGTCATGTTCTCCTGCAGCACGTACTCACTGCTGCTCTCCATCCAGGGCCGCTCCACCTCGATCAAACCGATCCCGTGGCAGGGGCCGTAGAGAAAGTTCTCGCCGCAGCCCCTGCTGCGCACGAACTCCTCGAACTGGCGCACCACCTCCTTGGCCGGCACCCCCGCCCGCATGAACTCCATCGTCTTCAGGTGCGCCTCCAGGCCCACCTCGACGAGCCGTCGCATCTCACCTGGCATCTTGCCAAAGCAGCAGGGCCGGCCCACGCTCAGGCTGTAGCCCCCCAGCTGGGCGCCCAGGTTGAGCTGGATCATCTCCCGCGGAACCAGTGGGCGGCGAGTAGGGCGAGAGATCGCATGGTTTGTGGTGCTTCCGCACATCACGTACTGCGGATGGGCCTCATACTCCGCGCCGTGGCTGTAGAGAGACTGTTGAGCCAGCCCTACCGCCTGCAGCTCGGTCATGGCCGGACGCATCTGCTCGAGACCCTCCTGAATAGCGATCTCGTTGATCCGGAATGCCTCCTTCAGGAGCGTGATCTCATTCGGGCTCTTGATGATCCGCATGTCGCCGACAATTGCGTCGGCGTCGACCATCTCCACGCCCGGTAGGGCCTTACGGATCTCGTCGTCGATCACCCGGGGGAAGATCGCTCGCCCCACAATCCCTAACCGCTTCACCGGTCTGCCGTCGCAGGCCTCCGCGAACACCTCCGCGAAGCTGCTGATGGGGATGTCGGGACAATCCGGCTCCGCGCTCTCTCGGTACGAGAGCACCTTGCGGATCGTCGGGATCCTGCTTCAGTCCCGCGCGTAGGTTTCACTCTCGGGCTCGATCAGCAGAACGGGCGTCCCCCCGGCCGGGACAATGACGCCCGCAGACTCGAATGCGGGCCAGTAATCGGAGAGGTAGCGTACATTGGCGAAGTCGGCCTCATTGGAATGGATGATCGCCGCGTCGAGTCCTGCCGCGGCCACCCGCTTCTGCGCCGTCGCCATTCGCTCCTCGAACTCGCTGGTGGGAATCGCGTTCATGTCCTGGCACCTTTCTGTGCGCCCGTCTCCAAAGGCAACCGCCTGGGGATCGCAAGTCCGTCTCGGTCGTGACGCACCTACTGCCTCCCCCGGATCCTCCGCACGGCCGCGACGCAGTGGTCGAGCACCGTGGGTACCTCGAACTGCACCCCCCCGGCCACTTGCTGGCATACGAACGACGTGCCGGTCAGCGCGTCTTCGACGGTCCCCACCGGCCAGCCTGGCTTCGCGGTGACCTGGATCGGGCCGGATGTCGCGGTTTCAGCGATATACATGCTATCCGTCTCGCGCTGGGCGTGCACCAAGTGCACGTACCAGGCATCGTCATCCTGCATCAGCGCTACCTTCACCGAACTGGGCGCCGACACGTGCAGCCGGGTGGGCGACTGCAGCACGTGCTCCATGATGCCGCGCAGCACCGAGCGCAGGAACGGACTCCGGCCCACCGAGTGGTCATAGGAGGCGTAGGCCTGCAAGAACGGCACCGGGAGGAAGGCAGTTCGGCCGGAGCCGTAGCTGTTGGCGATGATGGCGGGGAAGTCTGTGGGCCGAGACGGAGGCGAATGCAGGTGGTGGAAGCGATATCCGCTGATTGCATCCGCTTCGATCATCGGCTCCGTGATGCGACCCATCGCGGCGGCCCCCGCGCGCAGTGTGCAGTACTCCGCACGCCGCGCCCCCTTTCCACTGGACGAGAGATCCTTCAGCAACAGCGGCATCGCGGGAGCATACGCATCGAGTGGGGGCGCCAGCTCGCCGAGGTAGACCAGACTGAAAGGTGACGTATCGGCCCAGTCCGCGCCAAACACATCAGCCAAGGAGAAGTTGGGGAGTCGGTCCCCCGCGCTGCTGTAGAGCGACGTGTGGTGGAAGGCCAGCAGGCGGCCGCCCAGAACCACCACTTCGAAGTCGTCGAGCCGCTCTGCCGCCTCCTCCTCATAGAAGAAGCTCAGGGGGAGGTGGAGTTCCGACAGCAAGGCGTGGAGACTCGTATGGCTGAGTGCGAGTTCGTGCCCCGAGAACCCGGGGACGCCCGCCGCGCCCATCGCGCGTGTCAGCTTGATGTTCCGCTCGGAGATGGGACAGCCGATCACGCCGACCGGCCGCTTCCCACTGCATACCGCCTCCCGCCCCGCCACCCAGGAGAAGACCCCGGAGAGGGCCTCCCACACCGGTTGCGGCACCCGGTAGCCCTCGGTTCCGCCGGGATACGGTAGATGGTTGAGGTTGATCGCCCCGCCGTGGCAGACCGCCCTGGCCGCCAGCGCCCTTAATGTGGCCTCGGTCGTCAACGTCCAGTCGCCCCAATCTCCCTGGCTCTCAGGGACCAGCAAGGAGAAGGGCCTCCCCGTCGCCAACATCTCTCGTGCCCGCAGATCTGCATCGAGATAGCTCGGCGGATGCCCTTCCCTCCCCAGGTTGTCGGCCTCCGCATCAAGGCTGCGGTTGGCGAAGCTCGGATTCCCCCCGCCGTTCCACCCCCACGTCAGGCCCTCCCGCACCTGGGCGCACGCCTGCTGCAAGGCCCGGATGAACGCCTCTCGCGTCTGCACGCGGCACTCCACGATCTCCAGCCACCGGGCCGTCTTCCCGCCCGCCGAGGCCAGCAGGTCGCGTCCTGTCGCTTCCTTGAACCGCTGCTGGCAGGCCTCGCAGAAGCAGCCGCGCGGGTGGAAGTACTGAAGGTCAAGGAAGAAGCCGTCCACCGGGTAGCGACGCGCGATCTCGACCATGTGCTCGCACACGTGCGCCCGAAGCTCGCGGTTGGAGAGACACATCATCGGGAAGTCCTCGAAGCGCAGCGCCTCCCCGTCGAGACCTCGCTGCTGCCACTCCGGATGCTCCCGGGCCCATTCGTAGCTGAGCGTCACATTGTAGTAGGCGATGAACTCCAGCCCCGCCTCGCGAGTGCGGCGACACACCTCTCCGAAGAGATCGTCTCGCAGCCCCGGGTTCGGGACCCCCACCGTACTCGGGAAGAGGCAGTTGCCGTTCGCGTTCTTCGCGTGGAAGATCAGGCTCTGGGCCCCCGTGCTCACCAGGCCGCGGAAGTAGCTGTCGTAGTCCAGCCTCAAGTCATCGAGGAAGCTCGGAACGTGCCAGTCACAGAGCGTCTGGCGAAGGCGATGGGGGTGGGCAGGCATAAGGGCGCATCCTTCGCGATAGATCAGGCCTGGTTCTCATGAGGCTGGCGGAGCCCAGGAAGGAACTCCGCCAGCCGTCGAGACGAGACTGGGCACATCCGTACAATGTCCGTACGACGTGCCACCTGCTCGTAGAGCGGGATCATCCCGCACTTATCGGCCATCCAATGTGAGCCCTCCGGGATAGTCGAAGTGCCCACCGCGGAGGTCGGCCCCTTCGGTGTGAGACCTTCTAGCCCGCGGGTCACCAGCGCGCTATTGGGGGTGCCGTCGGCCCACCGCGGGCACGCTGCAAAGAAGGCGCCGGCCGAGTACCACCGGGCGTGGCCGTCCAGGAATCCGACGTTGCTGCCGCCCAGGTGCCGCGTGTAGGGCTTTAGCTGCTCGGTGTTGGTGCGCATCGTGGTATTCGCGGAGCAGGCAAGGGCGTCGCAGTCCGGCGAGGAAAGCACCTCGATCGTCTTGTTCGCGCAGGACTCACCCAAGCAGTCGATGTGGCAGAGGTCCGGGTAGATGATCAGACCCGGCGAAAACTCTTTGGTGTAGAGGCCGTCGGCGACTACCACGAACTGGGACGCATCATTGATCTGCGACATGCTCAGGTCGCGGGCCGGGTTGCAGGTGATCGAAGAGACGAACGGGTGCATATCGAGAGTGGAGGCCATGCTCTGGGCGTTGCTGTCGATGAGCCCCTTGCCGGCCCAACCCGACGGCCAACTGTCATCGCACGGCCAGACGCGATGCGTCTGGCCCATCCAGCAATCCCAGTATTCCCCCATGCTCACCGGCTGGCCGTTGAGTACCGGATAGACCGCGAATGAGGCCCTTTGCTCCTGCTTGGCGCTCGGGCAACGCCAGACGTCCCAGTTCTTGATGTACTCATCCAGGAGCACCGGCGGCTTCAGGTATGGCTGGGTGCGCTCTGCGAGGAGGTCGCTGCCGCACCGGTCCACCCAGTATGACAGGTCGTAGCCGTGCGGCCCCGGGATAAGGCGATCCCAGTCGCTGATGTACATCTGGTAGGCCATCGCGATGTTCTTGATGTTCGACAGGCACTGAGTCTTGCGCGCGGACTCTCGGGCTCGCGCGAACGCAGGAAACAGCATCGCGGCCAGTATTCCGATGATGGCGATTACGACCAGCAGCTCGATCAGGGCAAAGCCACGTCGTCCTCTGCTCATGGACAGTCTCCTCTCGCCTCGCGTGCGCTGCGTGGAACCCGAACTACGTGCTGCTCCTACAGAACCTCCTTTCTTTCTCGCGCGGGCCGGCGTGCGAAACAATGGGCTCCGCGGCCCGCGATAACCTATGGGGGCCATCGACGGCGCCCCGTCGGCTGATTACATTATCCCTCTGAGGCACAGCAAAGGCAACACCATGGCTTCGCACATTCTGCTCTGCAGTATCAGATTCTTAGCTGCAGAGGGAATCGCGAAGCATGGGTGGGAGACCTCCTTGGAGGCAGGAACGGGAGCCCAGCAGGACCGCCGATAGGAGGACCGGCGCCGGCCGCACGTGATGGCGCTGAGAGCATGTCTCTGTCGGGGCTTCGTAGCGCCCCGGCCTCGGCTTCGCTCGCGTCTGTGTCGATGGGCCCGTGGTCGGTGACCACCGAGGTCTGCATGTGACGTGCGGGGCCGACCAGAGGCGGCAGGAGAGAAGTCGCCGCTCAGCGCGCTTCAAACCTGAATGAGCCTGCTAGCGCTATTCACTCTCGTCGCCAGGCGGATCGGGCTCTCAGTTTGCGCGATGTTGCTCCTTTTGCCAGAGACTGGACGCCCCACGCTGCAGGCGAGAGAGAGGTTGCGCGATGGCGGAAGCGAAGGAGCGGGACAGGCGAGGAGGATGACCGGGTCCATGGTGAGAACATCGCTGTTGTTCGCGAGCCTGGTGCTGCTCCTCTCCTGCTGGCAACTGAGAGCGGAGAATGCTGTCATGGAAGGAATCGACTGGGTCCGCCGCGCCCGTATCGTCACGCCGAAGGGTACCGAGGACCTCCCGGCCGTGCAGAAGGACGGCGCCAACGTGGTGCTGTTCCACGTCAATGGGCTGCCGGACGCGGATGCGCCCTCGGGCGTGCTCTATCCCGACCTCGCGGAGCTGAGAAAGCACAATCCGGGGCTGAAGATCGTCATCTACATCTCCCCTTTGGAAGTGCAGACCCCGGGCGCGGACAAAGACGGGGATGGCAAGCTCGATCCAGGTCAGCGGACCTTCTTCACTGAACACCCAGAGTCGCTGCAGGTGGGTATCGGGGGCCAGCCAGTAGTCAGCTACGGCCAGGCGGCCTTCTGGGTAAGGAAAGGTGCTGAGGACTGCTGGGTGACCCCTACCAGCCCATATGTCAGAGAGCGGGCCATCGCGCTGGTGAAGCGGATCGCCGCGGATGGTGCCGATGGCATCTGGTTCGATGTTCCGCGCTTTGTCATGTGGTGGGCCGACTCAGGCCCCCACTGGGCGAGCTTCGACCGCTTCTCTGTCGCGGACTTCAAAGCGCGAACTGGCTTCGATGCTCCGCGGAAGGTGAACTGGGAAGACCCCGCCTGGAGGGCCTGGGTCGGCTGGCGGCAGGACACGATGGCTGATTTCGTGAACACCTTGAGGCAGGCGGCCCAGTCGGTGTCGCCCAAGCTGAGATTCGGGGTGGAACACTACGGCGGCTTCGACTGGGAAGGGCCCGCCGAAGCTTGGGCCGCTACCAAGCTACGGAGGGTGACCGATTACCTCGCCCACGAGTATGATTCGGCAGCGCGTTCCTCCGGCCGCGCCCGTTACTACAGTTGGCTGTACGACAACGCTGTCTACGCCTTCTATCGGGGCGCGGACCGCGACCATCCCACCTGGATGCTCACCTACGGGGACAGCGGCGACGCACAGCGGCTGAATGCCGCCGCCCAGATAAGTCACGGCTGCTGCTACTATGACACCAATCCCCCTGGGATGAGCGGTTCCGCCGACTATGAGGCGCGCAGAGAGATCTTTACCTACATCCGCTCCCGCGAGGGGTTCTATTACGATCCTGCACTGCGCCCGATGCGCAAGGTGGGCCTCTATTTCTCCCAGCAGACCATCGACCGGGTGGACCTGGCGGCCCAGGAGGATGTCTTCGCCTCCGAGTTCCTCGGCGTGGCGATGATGCTCCTGGAATCCAACATCCCCTTCCAGGTGTTCACCGAGGACAGCCTGGGCTCCCTGGAGGGCGTTGACCTGCTCATACTTCCCGGAGCCAGGTGCATGGGCGCGGCCCAAGCCGCCCAATTGCGCAGCTTCGTGCAGCGAGGCGGGAAGATCCTCGCCCTCGGCGAGAACGCCACCATGGATGAGAACGGTGCGCTTACTCCGGAGCTCGCGAAGGCCCTCCTGGCCGGCCAGCTCACGGGGCCGCTGGTGGGCGGCCCATATATGCAAGTCACCCGCCCCGATCGCCGCGAGAGAGGCAGCGCATCCGAGCCGGACCGGGAGCAGG
>JBEKKD010000213.1:0-7107 GCA_050010895.1 Armatimonadota bacterium | reverse complement strand
TCGGGGCCATTGTGCCTTGAGCCTGCCACGAGGCCGGCCGCTGCGGGAGACACGTAGCGTGGTAGGGGGAGCCAGTCACGACTCCCCCTACCAGATTCGCCTGACAGCGCGGCCGGGTAGGAGCCGTCTCACCCGCCGAAGGAGAAGCGACAGAAGCAACCCTTGCGAGCGGCGGCGGGAAGCCTTACGGCGAGCCGATCGCTTGCGAACCCCCGGACGTTCCAGGCAGCATGCGCTGCTTCAGGCGCGACTCCTCTGCTGCATCCGGCAGGTGTCCGGAGGCGGTCAGCAGGCGCGGCGTGATGAAGATCACGAGATCGCTCCTGATCCTGCTCTTGCTCCGGCTGCGGCCCAGGAAGCCGATCAGTGGGAGGTCGCCCAGCACGGGGATCTTGTTCTTTGTCCAGTATTCCTGTTCCTGAGTCAGCCCGCCGATCACGATCGTCTCCCCGTCCTTCACACGCACGGTTGTGGAGGCAGTGCGCGAGCTGAGCGTGGGGAGTCCGGTGGCGGCATCGAGGGCGACGACGTTGCTCACCTCGGGCGCGAGGGTGGTCGTGATCTCTCCGTTCTCCCCGGTCCACGGACTTACCGTGATGCGCGTGCCGACGTCCACGCTCTTGATGTCGGTGAGCTGCGTGCCCCCCATATTGTACTGCACCCGGATGAAACGCTGGGCGCCTACAAAGATCGAGGCGGTCTGCCCGTTCACCACCGCCACCCGGGGCCTGGCATGGATGGTAGCCTTCTGCGTGGAGACCAGGGCGGTGAGTCGCGCCTCGTAGTCCGCGGGCAGCGCACCGACGCTGGTGTAGGTCAGCGCCCCCTCTGCGTTGTCCAGCGTGTACTGCGAGACGGCGTTCTGCCCGGTCACGCCGAGTGCGGACAGCAGATCGTTCGTCGAGGCCGTCTCCACCGCCAGCACCTCGACCATGATCTGGGGCGGCGCGATATCCACCTTGGCCAAGTCCTTCTCAATCTTCTGCAGCATCTGCGTGGGCGCCGAGACGACCACCGCGTTCTGCTTCGCATTCACGTGCGCGTAGCTGTAGAGGAAGGTCGGTAGCAGCTCCGAGGCGGTCTGGGCGCGAACGAACTGCATGGGGAACGACTGGGTGCCGGCTGCACGGTAGGTGGCGAGATCGGTCGGCACGCCCTCGCAGACCATGTAGATGTCGCCCTTTTTGGAGAGCGCGAGCCCATAGGCACTCGCGATGTCCTGCAGCACCTCCTCCGGCTTGACGTCGGTGAGCGTGAGGCTCACCGTGCGCTTGGCGAGCGCATCATCGACGAGGATGTTCAGGCCGGCCTCCTTCGCGATGCGTGCGAGGACGGTGAGCATGTTCGACTTCAGCGCCTGCACGCTCATCAGCCCGTTCCCACAGTGACAGTCGAGGCCGGTCTTCTGCTGCCCGGCGGAGGCGGCGCCTTTCGCCTGGCTCGTGTCTATGGTCCGAGTGGTCTTCACTGTGATGATCACCGATTGGCGGTCTGGGCTGCCCTGCACGTCGAAGTCGGACTCGGTGAAGCAAGCGACGACGAAGCAGATACCGACACCCTCTGCCGCATCCTGGGGCACGTAGGTCTGCACGAAGTTGACCGGATAGAGGTTGACGTCGGTGAAGGTGGCGACGCTCGAGCGCGCGCCCGCGAAGCGCAGGGCAATGCGGAGGGATCTGCCGCTCCAGCTTCCGCCCAGCCACATCCGGCCTCCCTCGGGCGCCCAGTCCAGGATACCGTCCGCCTTGACCGTGATCTGGACCGAATTTGTGAGCTGCGTGCTGGTCACCTCTGTGATGGTCGCATACGTGAGCGCCCACCCGGAGGAGGCCGGGAGCAGCAGCGCGAGGCCGATTGCGCCCAGCAGAGAGAGATATGAGAGATGCTTCACGGTGTCCTCCTTACTCGCGCGTCGGGTGTCGGACTCCGGGTCCCAGGGCCCGCATCGGCGGTCGGAACGCCGCTGCGAGACCCCGGCCCCTGACCCATGACTCCTCTCGTCTGCCCGTCTCCCGCCGCAGGTGGCGTAGGCTTCGCGTCCACGAAGCCGGGCGTGAGCAGCACCACCAACTCCGAACTGGCCCGGCTTCGGCGCTTCCACCGGAACAGCCCGCCTATCAGCGGCGGATCGCCCAGCATGGGGAGTTTCCGCCGCTCCCAAGACTCTTCTGTCTGGGTGAGGCCGCCGAGGGCCGCCGTCTCGCCCGAGCGCAGGCAGAACGTGCCCTGCGCCGTGCGCGTGCTCACCACGGGCAGGCCGCTGGCCGGGTCCACGGCGTCGATGCTCCCCACCTCCGTTGCCACCTGCATCGACACGCGGTCCGCTCCGGCCCAGGGCGTCACCGTGATCTTCACCCCCGCCGCCACTGGCACAACCGATGGACTGGTATCCCAGTAGGCGCGGAAGAGCACGACGTTCTTGCTCTGCCCGGCGAAAAGCACGCCGGCCTGGCCGTTCACTACCACCACCGAGGTATCAGCGCGCAGTCTCACCCGGCCCGCCGCGTGGAGCGCGTCGAGCCTTCCCTCGAAGACCTGCAGCGGAACCCCGAGCGTGGAGTAGGTGATCTGGCCAACACCGGTATCGGTGCTGACCTGCTGGTCGGCCGAGGAGCCGCTCAGCACCCACGCGGAGGCGAGGTCGTCCGAGGATTCGGTCTCGATCACCCGTGCCCGCACCACGATGTTGGGCGCCGGTTCGTCGAGCTTCGCGAGGTCGGCGGCGACTTTGTCCGCGAGCGAGGGAGGTCCTGCCACGAGCAAGGCATTGCTGCCACTGTCGATGCGGACGAAGTCGGTCAGGAAGTTCGGCAGAAGACCCGCGGCGACCGAGGCCTGCAGATGGTGCAGAGGGATCCGCGTCTCGGTGATGGCGGCCTGGGAGGCGGCGCTCTCCCCCACCGCGTCGCTGAACACCCGGTGGCCCGGGGTTCCGGTCAGCATGAGTCCGTAGCAGTCGGCCACCCGCGCCGCGAACTCCTCCGGGCCGGCCGCGGGCAGCTCCGCGGTGATGAGACGGTCAGCCGCGGCCCCACTGGCTGCGAACTGCAGGCCTGTCTCGCGGCTCACCGCGTCCATCACCTCACCCAGGGCGACGTTGCGGGCATGCAGGCTGAGCCTGCCGGCATCGAAGTGCACCGTGAGCTGTCTGTCTTTCTCCGGCGCCTCGCTCACCCGCCGGTGGTCGCGGCGTTCCGGAAGGCGATCGCTCGCCACCGTGAAGATGAGGCTGCGCTTGTCCGGGCTAAGCACCATCTCGAACCAGGCCGGATCGTGGTGGTCCCACAGGTACGCATCCCACATCCCGCGTTGCCCGAACTGGTAGGTGCGAATCCGCATCGATCTCTGCAGCACCACCTCCACATCGAGACCGTAATGCGCGTTCGAGTCCGGCGCCATTTCGAGACGCACGTGACTGACCGGGTACTTGCCGATGTTGATGACGCTGCCGGCCTGGGAGAGCGCGTTGTCCAGATGGAGCAGGATTCGGTCCACGCGCGGATAGCAAACGGGGTCCCAGCTATTGCCGGTCCGCTGGCTCACCAGCTCCCAATTCAGATAGTAATCGGCCTGTTGGCCGCCTGACCACCACTTGTTGATGTTGGGTGCCAGGGCGCCGTCGGCCTCCAGCTTGACCCGCACCGCGTTGTTGAGTTGCTCGACGGCGACCCCTGTGACGTTGCAGTAGGGCACGATCTGCGCGTCGGCCCGTGGGTCGAATGACAGCGCGAGCAGGAAACACGCACAGAGGACCGCGCTCCCCACCGCGAAGGCGCGCAGGCGCGAAGAAGGGCCTCTTCCTTTCTGCTTCTGTGCCTCTCTGGTGAGAAGCCGTCCGCTGTTACGCTCCATACGACACCCTCCAGGCACTGTCCGCGCCGCGCTTCAGCCCTATCGACCCCACCGCCGTCCGCCGTTGCTCTCTACTTCCCGCTCTCTTCCCCCGCAGGCAGGCCCTCCGAGGTGGGCAAGAGAATCTTCGGGGTGATGAAGATCACCAGTTCGGTGTTCGTCTCCGTCGTGTTCTCACCCCGGAAGAAGGTCCCCAGCAGCGGCAGGTCGCCGAGCACGGGGATCCTCGTCTTCGTGGAGTGCAGCTCGTGCTGTGTCAGTCCGCCGATGATGACCGTCTCTCCCTGCCGCACTCGCACTTGAGTGTTCACCTGCCTGGTGCTCTTCTCCGGCAGTCCGGTGATAGGGTCGGGCTCGCCCATCACGCTGACCTCCGCACTCAGGTCCGAGATGATCTCGCCGCCCCCTCCGGTCCACGGGGTCATGTCGAGCTTGATGCCGGCGTCGATGTAGTTGATGCTCTGCCCGCTCGCCAACACCACCGGCTGGCTCAGGTAGCGCTCCTGCCCGACGAAGACGCTGGCCTTCTGGCCGCTCACGGTAGCAATTCGCGGGTTCGCGTGCACTCGCGCCATCTGCTTCTGCTGCAGGGCCTGGATCGCCGCAGTGAACCCGTTCGGAAGTGTGCTCACCACGTCGAACAGCAGGCCGCCGGCGCCGGACGAGCTGGAAAGACCGCGGCCACCGTGGCTCCCCGCGAGATCGAATCCAAGTTGGCGGGCCGCGGCCTCGGTGAACTCCACCATCAACACATCGATCATGATCTGCGCGGCCGGCACGTCGAACCGCTTGATGTCCTCCCGAAACTTCGCGAGCACCTCGGGCGGCGCCGAGAAGACCACCGCGTTCTTCCCATCGTTGACCTTGATGTGCGCCTGTAGGAACTCGGGCAGAAGCGATTTCGCCTCCGAGGAGAGGACGTACTCCGTGGTGACCGAGTCGATGTCGCTCATCAGGTAGGAGGAGGGGCTCTTCGGGATGCCCTCACTGATCATGTAGATGTTGCCGGCGTGCGCGTGCGAGAGCCCGTAGGTGGTGCAGATGAAGTTGATGATCTCGTCCACCGGCTTGTTCGCCAGGTGGATGGTGAGCAGCCGGGACGTGAACTTGTCCCCCTCCCGCCGACCCACGCTGTCGTCGACCAGGATGCCAACGCCGGCCGCGCGAGCGAGCTTGGCCAGCAGTTCATCGGCCTGCACGCCCTCCGCGTGGATGCTGATGCCCTGGTTGGATGCCGTGACCTCGAGCGGGGGCGCGCTGGGCGCCACCTCAGCAGGCTTGGCCTCCTTGGTTCCATCGGCGGCCCTCGCTGAACCGTCGCGCTGCGCCGCGCCGCTCGGCGTGGCCGCGGTCGGCTTCGACGACACCGCTCCCGCCCAACCTGGGCCGGCCTGAGGGACGGCGAACAGCAGTCCGACGAGCAGGAGCAGCACCCCTCGTCCCGTCTGGATCCTCCGCCTACAGCTTCTCATGCTTCGCCTCCGATGGTGCGCCCGGCGAAATTGCGCGCTGCTGACGTTCTCGCGTTGCCGGGAGTGAGGCAGCGCAATAACGTCCCCCAGGGGGCACTCGACGGGCACTCGGCCGCTTGCTCGGTTCTCTGGAGTGCAAGAACCTCGGTGAAGAGACGCGAAGGACGCGATGTAGAGTGTCAGCGAAAGTGGGACAAAAGCGGGGCTGGAGTCAGCTACACCTCCGGCATTCCCGCTCGGGTATCTTTGCATCCTCCCCTCAGCCTTCGGCAGCGTTCCCGACGCGCGGTCACAGTGCGGATCCGCCAAGCTTTTCGCCGGGCCAGGATCGCTTCCCTCCTGCGAACTCGGCATTATCCGGGATGACGTTGTGGAGCGCTTCGTGATAGCGCTCCGAGTTGTGTAGGCCACGAGCCGGGCGACCGCCGCCCGCAGTCCATCCGGACATGGGTCAGCCCCACCCGACTCAGCGCCGTGCAGATGCAGTGCGTTCCAAGCGCCCTCCATTAGGTCCTCCTCGGGCCTATGCCGTTCGTGGGTCGATCTGTACGTGGACCCCAGAGACCGGCCAAGGAAAACGCCACAGACCTGCTGGCCCGTGGCGCGCGTGATTCGGGAATGGAGACTAGCTCAGGTGAGCGTGGCTCCAGGCCGTGCAGGCAGGTGATGACCGGTTTCTCTTGGAATGCGAGTTGTCGTCTTCATGGTCGCCACCTCCTTTCGGCTGAAGCACTATCCAACGCCTCGCAGTCTACTTCAGCACCCCCATGCTGTCAAGCCTTGGATCGTTCCGATGATGCCATTCACCGCAAAGCCTGCGATCCTCGTCGGCTTCGTCTCGAAGCGCGGCACGCGAGCCCGGATACTGACTTCCAGCCGAGGGGGAAGAAGCTAGGATCCGAAAGGACACCCCGAGCCGAGGCCCGTGCCCCGGCTCGGAAGCGGTGAAGACTCTGAGCCAGGCATGACAGCTCAGGTGTTCTGGCTACTTCAATGAGGCCACGGCTTGGTTGCCGTGGATACGAGCAAGGTGTCCTTGTCAGGTAAGCGCCACCTTCGTTTCCGCGCTTGCCCCCGTGATGACGTCGGTGACGCGCACCGTGTAGGTCCCCGGTGCGTCGTTCACCGCGGAGGGGAGAGTGAATGCCGCGCCGTCTCCGCCGACGATGATGTTCTGCGCGTACAGCGCGAGGAATCGGCCGTCAGGGCCGAAGACGTGGCAGCGGAGGAGGGCTTTCCCCGGCTGCGAGGAGGCGAGACGGAACTGCGGGTGATCGCCGAGCCGGGCCGAACGTGGCCCGCTGATGGTGATCCGGTTGTCGGCCTGGCTGAGCCCGAGCACCAGCGCGCCGCCGACGGTAGTGGCGCTCTTGACGCTATCCCCTGTGGCAAGGCGCTTGCCGGTGCGAACGTCGGTGACGCGGTAGGGCTTTGGGAGGCGGATGGTGACCTCCTGAGAGGCGACTTGGCCGAGGTTTGCGTCCTCGTAGACGGTGACGCCGTCCCGCCCCTCCACCGCCTTCACGCTCACGTTCTCCCTCACGATCGCCAGCGCTTCGGACTCGCCGAAACGGTAGCGAACGACCTGGGCCTGGGTAAGCGGCCGGCCGTCCGCGTCGAGGACCTGCACGGCGGGGCGGATGCCGAGGTGCGCGAGCAGCCCGTCGATCAGCGCGCGATAGGCGCCGCCGCCGTAGTTGTCGCGACGGAGACGGCCATAGCCGTCGAGAAGGACGTTGAGGTAGATCCCCCAACCCTTCCCGACGCGGTGGACGATGACGGC
>JBEKKD010000212.1:0-7115 GCA_050010895.1 Armatimonadota bacterium | reverse complement strand
TTTCCTGGCGAGAGCGTCTACGGTCGTCTTGTGGAAGGCCGCGTCTTCGGGGGTGATGGTGAAGAGGGTCTGGCCGCGGGCCTGGATCATGCCCCGCGTGCCGTCGGTCATCGCCATGATCTCGAGGGAGTTGAGGTCGGCGAGCAACAGGTCGTTGATCTTCTTCGACGCATCCTGCGCGCGGGACAGCGGCGAGGCGCCGTCCACGGTCGCTGCAGGCCGGAAGATGACGCCGGTCCAGGGCTTGTCTCCGCCCCCGGCGATCATTTTGAGTTCCACGATCTCGCCGTCTTTGACCTTCACGGCCCCGGCTGTGGTGTAGAGCGACTTGGTGACGCGGCGGCGCTCGATGGGCACGCCGAGGTCGTTCAACTCCTTCTCGACCGCGGCGACGCGCTCGGGACCCATCGGGTGCGTCTGTTCCACTCCCATGTTGATCTGCAGTTCGCCGCTCTCCATGTGTGCGAGGCCCTCGGTGACGGTGAGCATGGCGACGGGGTTGTAGGCCTTGCTGTTGTACAGGTAGAGCACGGAGTTGTGGTCGGCCTCAAACTCGGCGGCCTGGCCGTAATGGTTGAGCGCGTCCTCCATCACCATGCTGCCGACCATCAGCATCGCGCCGGGGTCGACGCGGTCGGAGCGGGTGAGGATGGAGGCGAGCACGAGCGGGCCGAGGAGCTTGGTGTAGCGGTCGCTGCGGCTCATCTGCTTGCGGGAATGGTTCAGGCAGACGTGCCCCATTTCGTGCCCGGTCACCGCCGCCAACTCATCGTCAGACTCGACCGCGTCCAGCAGGCCCTGGGTGAAGAACAGATAGCCTCCAGGCAGCGAGAAGGCGTTGATCGCCCTGGAATCGATCACCTTGACGGTATACACCTGGTTCGGCTTCTGCGTGACTGGCTTCAGCTTCGCGATGATGGCGTTGAGCCGCGGCACATCGGGAGAATCCTTGACGATCTTGTAGTGCTTCTCCACCTCCGCGGCTGCGGACTTGCCGATCTCCGCGTCGGCCTTGTCCTCGGGGGACATGGGGGGCGCGGCGGTTGGCTGAGCTGCCGACGCCGCGGCCGGCTGAGCTGCCGGCGCCGCGGCCTCTCCTGCGAGAGCAAAGCGGCCGACGAGGCAGATGAGGCATGTCAGGGTGAGAATCGCAAGGAGTTTCTTCATATCTCGTTCCATTATACCACACGTACAGACACGCCAATAGGCAAAAGGATTCCGTCTTTTGTCCGCGCTGAGCCGGTTGCTGGATGTGCATCTGGGGAAGCCCGCGGCATGTGGCGCCGCTGCTCCACGGTGGGAGACGAATCGTGGTATATAGCAAGCAGGCAGTGATCTGCCGGCTAATGTCGATGGAAGGCTCAGGCGAGGGTGCCAGGGACGGATAGCTCCGCACGCGAACGGGTAGCATAACGCTAGCTTGTGGAGTCGCACCTCCGGGGAGATCAAAGGAGGCCCCCGGGGCCAGAGACGACGGTCTGAGGATCAGGTACGGTAGGGGGGCTCGAGAGAGGATGAATTACCATGAGCGGAAGAGATCGAGAGCTGCCTCTGGTGCGTACTGAGTCCCGGCAGGACTATCAGGCCATGATCGATTACATCAAAGACCAGATAGGCAACGGCCGGGAGTACATGAATGACCTGGTTCGGGTCGTGCTGTCGGACCGGGGGTGCTACTATGAGTTCCGGGACATGCCGGAGGAGTTCTCCGGCGCGGTCGGTTCCGGGTTCCGCTACGAATTCATTGGTACCCAGACGAGCAAGAAGCTGCTGGAAGCAGTGCACAACCTCGTACTGGCTCCCGAGAGCCTGGACACTCGCGAGATCAGCTTGATGATGATCTACGGTTGGGATGGGCTGTTCCGTCGGGAAGACATGTTCATATATCATTGGAGTCGTGACGGTGGAGACGAGGAAGGCCCGGTGATGTTGGGCGCGTACCGGCCGGGCGTGATGCCTCTGTTCTTCAAGCTGAAGGTCGAGAGCCGCCTCGCAGAGCCGCTGCTGGGCACCAACAAGGGCGTGCTGTTCTTCGTCGCGAACCTCAGCGACCAGCATCTTCTGGTGCGTATCCCTCACCAAGGCCCTGGCGTGACTGACCTGAACGAAACACCGGGCCCAAGGGTTGTTCACTGACGATCCGTAGGAAGGGGCTGTGCCCCTTCGGGACAATCGAATAGACAACTGAGTTCAACTGCATATGACACGCGGCCCATTTCGTTCTGGGCCGCGTGTCGCCTTTGGCCGGTGAAACGCAGATTGCGCAGACGCTCTCGATCCCCTCCCTCAAGGGGTGGCGGCGGACGGTGGAGACCTATCTTCAGGAGCTGCGATCCTACCGCGACGCTACGGACTGGGGTTCGGCGCTCCATGGGATGCTCTCCCTGGAACGCGGCATTCGGGGCTTTGAGGGCGAGATCGAGTGGATCCGCGATGCTATCGACACGATTCAGTCCTGAGACCGCCCGCGAAGGCGGAGGAATGCTAACCACAAAGGAGTGGCGTCCGCTTTCGCGATCTGCGCACCGAACAGCCGGCGCTCGAGGACGTGTTCCGACGACTGCGGCCCGCTGAACATCGCCGCGGCGCTGGGACTGAGCACAGTGAGCTTTCTCGCGCTGGGCTTTATCCTGGCGGGAATCGTGCCCACGACTCGCACCGCCCTGTCGACGGTGATGGTGCTGTTCTACCCGATGATCTTCCTCTCCGGCGCCACGATCCCGCGGGAGGAGCTGTCGGAGTCGATCAGGCGAATCTCACAGGTGCTCCCGCTCACTCACGTTGTGAACCTGCTTCGCGGCACGTGGATAGGCGATCCCTGGAGCCGCCACCTGGTGGATGTGGCGGTGCTGGCGGGGATGATCGTGCTGGGGGTGGCGATCACGGCGAAGACGTTTCGGTGGGAGTAGGGGAGGGAGTCGCCTCTCTCAGGTCGGCTCCGCAGGAAAGCGAAGAGGTGAGGAGTCGAAGAGGCGAAGAGGCGGAGGGAACGACGAGATTGCCACGCGCGGTGAGTCCCTGACGGACCTCACCGGCTCGCAATGACAGATAGAAGGAGTGGCGTCCGCGGGTGGACGCCGATTGTGATATGAGAACGGCGTGATTCCCGCCGGAGGCGGGCAGGCCTCGCTGCGCTCGGAATGACAGGGAGGGGTTTCGGGACTGAAGTCCTGAAATACCAACACGCTTACGCCTGATGGGCAGGGAGTCGCCTCTCTCCGGTCGGCTCCGCAGGTCTTGATCCCTCGCATAACTCGCCCCTTCGGGCAGGCGAGTCGCTCGGGATGACACTTCGGCGCTCGCCCATACCTCCCGATCACATCTGGCGCGGGGCCGGGGTTGTTCTCTTCGGCAGAGAAATGCTATACTCCGTGTGCGGTAGTATGGCTGCCCCTGCCGATTGAACACCCCTGGCGATGTTCTCGCCAGGATTTTGTTACGATATAGTGAGCTGGCTGGTTCGCGCCCGGCGCCGGTTGCCGGCGCGAGCGATGCAGAAGGAGAGGCCGATGGTGACACTCAAGGAAATCGAGAGCGCGCAGCTTCGTGAGAACATGCCCGAGTTCGGGCCCGGCGATAACGTCACGGTTCGGATTCGTGTCACCGAAGGCGGGAAAGAGCGGGTGCAGCCGTATGAGGGCGTCGTCATCGCCCGGCACAACAGCGGGCTCAAGGAGACCTTCACCGTCCGGCGAGTCACCCACGGGGTAGGGGTGGAGCGGACCTTCATGCTTCATTCGCCGCGGCTGGAGGGCATCAAGGTCACGAGACATGGCAAGGTGCGGCGAGCGAAGCTGTTCTATCTGCGCGGCAGGGTCGGCCGTGCGGCGCGCATCAAGGAGGACCGGCGCGCCTAAGTGCGCCGGATTCGCATTCGGGGGTAAGGCTCAGGCGCGCCGGCCGGGTTCCGCTCTGTTCGGGCGAGCGTTCTGCAGCCGTGATTGTCCGATATGGATCTAGACCAGCCCTGGAAGATCGCAGCCCTCGTCGGGCTACTGCTCGTGCTTCGCATCCTGTGGGGAGTGTGGCGGCAGGCGCCCATGCGGCCGTTCATGGTGGAGCTGCTCGACTCCGGCCTGATCGCGTTCGCGCTGGTGTTTCTGTTGATCCGGCCGTTCGTGGTGCAGTCGTTCTACATTCCCTCGGGCTCCATGGAGCCGACGCTCATGGGTCCGCCGAAGGCTGAATACAGCGCTTCGCTCATGGGCCAGCACCCGATGATCAGCTATCAGGCGACTGGTGGCGACCACATTCTGGTCAACAAGTTCATCTATCGGATCAACCCGCCGGAGCGCGGCGATATCATCGTATTCGATGCTCCTCCGCAGGCGCTGCAGGGGAGAGCGAAGAGCGATTTCGTGAAGCGTCTTATCGGGCTCCCGGGAGACCTGATCCAGGTGAGGCGCGATGTCGGCGTCTACATCAATGGCGATCTCCTTCAGGAGCCGGCTTCGACCCCGATCCCGCACTATGATTGGCCGGTCGGCACGGACGGCCTTCCCACCGGCAAACCGTACCGCGTTCCGCCGGGCTGCTACTTCGTGCTCGGCGACAACCGCGACGAGAGCTACGATAGCCATGCCTGGACGCTCGAGGGAGAGCCAAGGCCGGAGCTCGAGAAAAGCCGCGTGGTGGGAAAGGCGCTGCTGATATACTGGCCGCTCCAGCGTGTTCGCCTGGTCGGCGACCATGCACAGGTGCATCTCGGAGGGACGGCCACCGTCGCGGGCAGCGACCATGCAGTCGGCGCTCGCTCGACGGGCGGTGCGGGTGTGAGATCCGTGACGCGACCATCCAGCGCCCCTCGGCGGGTTGCTTCCGCTTCATGAACCTCGACCAGCCCTGGAAGATTGCAGCGCTGATATGCGTGCTCGCCTTCCTCAGGATCATCTGGGGGATCTGGCGGCAGGCCCCGGCGCGGGCCTTCACGGTCGAGTTGCTCGACTCGGGGCTGATCGCGTTCGTGCTGGTGTTCGTGCTGATTCGGCCGTTCGTCGTGCAGGCGTTCTACATTCCATCGCGGTCGATGGTTCCGGCGCTGATGGATCGGGACCGCATCCTGGTGAACAAGTTCATCTACCGGCTCAACCCGCCGCAGCGGGGAGATGTTATCGTGTTCGACGCGCCACCCCAGGCGCTTCAGGGCGACACCAAGAAGGATTACGTGAAGCGCCTGATCGGGCTGCCGGGCGACTCGATCGAGATCAGGCGGGAGGTGGGCGTGTTCATCGATGGGCAGTTGCTGAAGGAACCGCCGGGCGTGCCGCTGCCGGATGAGGACTGGCCGGCGGACGATATGGGCATGCCGACGGGACATCCATATATCGTGCCCCCGAACGCGTACTTCGTTCTGGGGGATAATCGCAATGACAGCAATGACAGCCATAAGTGGTTCGAGATCGTCGAGGGCAGGCATCTGTCGCGCCCGGAGCTGGACAAGGGGCGAGTGCTGGGGAAGGCGATGGTGATATTCTGGCCGCCGTCGCGCATCGGTCTGGTCGGCGACCACGGTCAGGTGCAGGTACCCCAGCAGCCGCGACTGGTGAGCCGTCCGATGACGCGGGCATCGCGCTGACGCCTGTCCGAAGGTTGCTCTTATGTGGGGGCGATGGAGGATCGAAGACGAACTGCGGGGCCAGGGGTTCGCCCGGATCGCGGGCGTGGACGAGGCCGGGCGAGGGCCGCTGGCGGGGCCGGTGATCGCCGCTGCGGCGGTCCTGCCTCCCCGATGCCGGTTGCCGGGGCTGCATGACTCGAAACTGCTGACGCCGGCGGAGCGCGACCGGCTGTACGAGCTGATACAGAGGCGCGCGGTCGCGATCGGCGTCGGCATCGCAGATGCGAAGATGATCGATCGGATGAACGTGCTGGAGGCGACGCGATGGGCGATGCGGGAGGCCATCGAGCAGTTGGACCCGCAGCCCGACGTGCTGCTGGTGGATGGCCGGGAGTCGCTCAGCATGGCGATCGCGCAGCGCGCGGTGGTGGGTGGAGATCATCTCTGCGCTTCGATCGCGGCGGCATCGATAGTGGCGAAGGTGATGCGGGACAGGATGATGGCGGAGATCGATGCGATGTACCCCGGCTACGGTTTCGGAGCGCACAAGGGGTACGGGACTCGGGATCACCAGGCGAGGCTGCTCGAGCTGGGCCCGTGCCCGGAGCACCGCATGAGCTTCGCTCCCGTGAGGGCGCTGTCGCAGGGCGTCCTTCCCTTGGAGGATGCGCAGGGCGACGCATGACCGGAAGGGGACATGAGCGCGCCGGGCCAGTGGATGGGGCAGGCGTCCGGTTAGGCGGCGAGCGAGTCGGAGTTCGCGCGTCGAGCCGGGGATTGCTTGACAAGCCGGTTCGTCGCTTCATATAGTGGGAAGCCCGGTCCAGGCTTCCACCCCGTGAAAAACTGGACGCCGAGGTTCTGAATACATGAGACCACGGTCTCGAGACAAGAGTGGTAGACAGACAGAAGTGATAGACAGACTGGCGAAGAGATTCGGGAAGTACGCGCTGGTGGTGGGTGTGGCGAAACGAGCGCACGATCTGAAAGAACGGATCGATGGCTCGCTGGAGCCCAGCGGGGGAGGACTGATCGACCGGGCGATCACGGAGATCGCCAAGGGAGACGTCCGAATTCGCGGCGGGAAGCCCGAAGACGAAGAGGAAGGTCAGGCCTAGCCTGATCGAGATTGCCCGCGGAGCGTGCGTCCGCGGAGCCCATAGTATCGCAGTCCTATGACCCAGATGAGGGACTATTACGAGGTCCTTGGTGTCGACCGCAACGCGACGCAGGACCAGATCAAGCGGGCCTTTCGCCGGCTGGCCAGGAAGCATCACCCGGATGTGAACCCCGAGGATCCGCAGGCCGAAGGCCGCTTTCGCGAAGTCGCCGAAGCCTATGAAGTGCTCAGCGACACGGACAAACGCGCCCAATACGATCTGTATGGACAGGTCGGTGCGGGCGGTCCGATGGCCGGAGATCTCTGGGACGAACTCGGAGGCATGGGAGGCATCTTCGATGCCTTCTTCGGGGTCCGCACACCCCAACGCCGACGGGCCCAGGCGGGCGCCGACCTTCGTTACGACCTGGAGATCGACCTCGCCGAAGTCGCGACCGG
>JBEKKD010000211.1:0-7118 GCA_050010895.1 Armatimonadota bacterium | reverse complement strand
ATTATACTACCCAGCTTGCGCCGAGTTGTCCGAAGGCGCGGCCGGAAAATGGCCCACCGTCTCACATGGCGGGCTGTTCTGCCCCAGGAGCGGCTGTGGCGGCCATCGGCGGGATGCGGACCCACCCAAGAAGCGCTATCCTGCCCCCGGTTTCCGTGCTGATCGGCGCCTGCTTCCCCCAGCCGCCTGCCACCGGGTAGACCCAGATACGCTGGTCCCGCTCGACTGTCTCCGCCGCCAGCCATTGTGCGTCATCCGAGTAGGCGAGCCCTACCGTCGGCCCGTGGAGCGAGAACTCCTTCACTTTCAGCCCGGTCACCACGCTCACCACGGCTGCCGAGCAGGCGGTACTCCAGATGTCGCCTACGCGCTGCGAGACCGTAACCTGCTCAGGCTTCGGCCCCCACGCGATGGCGTCAATGAAGCCGGAGTAGAGCAGCTTCGTAGTCTGCGCCGTCAGATCCGCCACGTACAGCCCGGCGAGAGGCAGTCGCGAACGATCGAGAGTGTGTTCGTCGCCCATGGGCATGGCGCTGTAGGCGAGCAGCTTCGCGTCAGGAGAGAACGCCAGGTCCGAGACGTACAGATCGCTGCCGGGCAGTGCGACTCTCCATTCCGCGCCGGCGGGCGAGATCACGCGGATGGTCGGCTTCCCGAGCCGCGTTTCCCCGATGCGCGTTACGCAGACCGCGAACACTCCGGCATCGGCGCTGAGGGCGAAGACCGGCGCACGGTTCCACAGGTGGTATGCGGACGTGTCCCCGAAGCTAAGAGAGAGGGGGATGACTCGTTCCGGCGCCGCTTGCTTGCCGGCCTCGTCGGGAAGGCGCAAGCGGCTGATCGCGTCCATCTGTGCTGGTAATTCGGGCGCCACAGCCGGTCCTGTAAGGACATACACATCCTTCGGCGCAGCCGTTCGCCCTGCGCCCGCGATGTCTGAGCCACCGGACTTCAGGATGATCCGGTTCGTCTCGTCAGTATCCCGGAAAAGCAGCCGCCGGAGGCCGGATTTCGGCTCCAGCGCATATACCGCTGTCACCGGGACCGTGCCCATCGTAGTCACTGCGTAGGCGATATCCAGCCCGGCCGGCGGCGCGATCTCCTCCGCTGCACCTGCCGGCAACACCAGCGCCAGTCCGAACAGGAGCGCGAGAAGGCATTTCATCCTGGACCTCACATGGAGCTGTACGGAATATCCATTTCGGCGCTGCTGCGTCGAACGCCTATCGTCTGGCGAACGAAGCCGAACGTGGTATAATGCGGCTGCGCGGGCCCGTAGCTCAGCGGTAGAGCTGGCGGCTCATAACCGCTCGGTCGTAGGTTCGAATCCTGCCGGGCCCACTGAACTGTGCTTACAGCTTTTCGAGCTTCGCGTACTGCGGGTCGAGCTTCTTGATGCCTTGTTTCGGGAAGGCGACGGAGATGAGCAGATCCGCCCCGCTGCCGGAGACCGAGACCACCATTCCGCTGCCGAACCTCTCGTGCCGGACGCGATCACCGGCCTTGAAGGGCGCCTCGACCCCGGCATCGATGAGGATTTGCTGAGCCGCCGGTGCGCGGGCGATGTCCGCGGCTTCCCAGGTGATCCTGCGCGGCGAGATCGGGCCGGTGGGTTCGCACAGGTCGTCCGGGATATCCTCGAGGAAGCGCGACACGCGGGTGTACGTTGTCGATCCGAAGATGGTACGTGTCTCGGCAGAACTGAGGAATAGCCTCTCCTTCGCCCTGGTGATACCGACATAGGCGAGACGGCGCTCCTCCTCAAGCTCGACCGGGTTGTCGGAGGCGGCGGCGCGGGCGAGAGGGAAAAGCCCTTCCTCCAGCCCGACCAGAAATACGATCGGGAACTCCAGGCCCTTGGCGCTGTGCAGTGTCATCAGCGGCACGGCATCGACGCCCTCCTTCAGCATATCGGCGCTGGTAAGCAATGCGATGTTCTCGAGGAATCCGCCGAGGGATGGTTCCTCCGTGCTCTCCTCGTACTCCCCGGTCGCGGTCATCAGCTCCCGGACGTTCTCCAGCCTTCCTCGCGCTTTGACCGAACGATCCTCTTCCAGCCAGAGCCGGTAGCCGGACTTCTCAGCCACCGCCTCGGTGAGTTCGGTCAGCGTGGCTGACTGGGCAGTGGCCTGCAAATGGCCTATGAGATTCGAGAACTGGATGACCGCCTGCTGCGCGCGAGCAGCCAGTTCCGGGATCGCCTCCGCGTGGCGGCATATTTCGAGGAGCGACATATTGCGCTCCCGGGCCGCAGCCTCGAGGCGCCTGACGGTCTGGTCTCCTATCGCGCGAGGAGGCTTATTGATGATGCGCTTGAGGCTGAC
This sequence comes from Armatimonadota bacterium, assembly GCA_050010895.1. Classification (GTDB taxonomy): domain Bacteria; phylum Armatimonadota; class Hebobacteria; order Hebobacterales; family Hebobacteraceae; genus JBEKKD01. The sequence continues at coordinate 4,794 of JBEKKD010000211.1, read as the reverse complement.
CGAATCGGCCGGGTTGTGGAGCACGCGCAGGTATGCCAGGGTGTCTTTGATCTCTTCCCGGTCGTAGAACCGGAGGCCGCCGACGATGCGGTACGGGATACCGCGACTGACGAAGACCTTCTCGAAGATGCGTGACTGCGCGTTGACGCGATAGAGGATGGCAAAATCAGCGTAGGCGCGCTGGTCGTGGATGTGCAGATGCTCGATGGTGTCGCCGACGAAGAACGCCTCCGCGTGCTCATCCGAAGCGCGATGCACGGCAATCCTGTCGCCGGGCACGGCCTCCGTCCAGAGCCGCTTCTCCCTTCGAGTGCGATTGTGCCGGATCACTTCCCACGCTGCGCGCAGGACATTCTGCGTGGAGCGGTAGTTCTGCTCCAACTTCACAACCTTCGCGTCCGGGTAGTCCTCGTCGAAGCGCATGATGATGCGCATATCCGCGCCGCGCCAGCCGTAGATGGCCTGATCGTCGTCCCCGACGACCGTCAGATTCCGGTGCTTGGCGGCGAGGTGCGTAATCAGACGGTACTGGGCGAAGTTGATGTCCTGGTACTCATCCACGAGCGTGTAGCGGAACCTATCCTGGTATCGCTCCAGCACATCGGGATGGCGCTCGAGGAGCCAGACAGCATAGTTGATCAGGTCGTCGAAGTCGAGCGCGTGGTTCTCGCGCAGCCGATTCTGGTACTGCTGGTAGAGGCGTGAGACGATCTAGGCGTAGTAGCTCTCCCCGCGCCAGTTGTGGTAGTCCCGGGGCTCGATGAGCTCATTTTTTGCGTTGCTGATCTCGTGGAGAATCTTCGACGGCGGGAACTGGTCCGGGTCGAGGCTGAGGTCACGCAGGCAATCTTTCATCAGCGCGGTCTGATCGGAATCGTCGAAAACAACAAAGTCAGACGCAACGCCGATTCGCTCTCCATCCGCGCGAAGAAGGCGCGCACACACGGCGTGGAAGGTGCCGACCCACATCTCCCAGTGGCGGCCGCCGAGCAGCCTGCGCAGCCGCTCGCGCATCTCGTCCGCCGCCTTGTTGGTGAAGGTTACGGCGAGGATGTTCGACGGGCTGATGCCGCGGGAGCGAATGAGGTAAGCCGCGCGGTGAGTGAGCACCCGCGTCTTGCCGCTGCCCGCTCCTGCGAAAATGAGCAAGGGGCCGTCGCCATACTCGACCGCTTCACGCTGGCGGTCATTCAGGGCGCCGAGAATGGGTGATGGATGATCGGACACGGAGAATCACCGGAGAGTCAACGTTGACGCGTGGCAACCCGACGTCGGCATTGTAGCACAGTATCGCTCTTACAGTCGCACGCGAACCGGTAGCAGCTTCGGGGGACGCGCTAGCCGCTCTCCCATCCGTGCTCGCCGACCAGAGGCACGAAGACACAGCCGCCGTGGTCCTCTGTATGAACACTGCCCCCCTCTTTCGTCACGGCCGTGAGCACCTGGCTCCAACGCTGGCCGAGAGGCAGCACGAGCCGGCCGCCGTCACGAAGCTGGTCGATCCAGGGCTGTGCGATCAGAGGCGCCGCGGCGGTGACGATGATGCGATCATAGGGCGCCCGATCGGGGTAGCCTAAAGTGCCGTCCCCGACAACCACCGTGACATTCGAGTAGCCCAGGTCGGCCAAGGTGAGACGCGCGCGTTCGGCCAGAGACCCGAATCGCTCCACCGTGTAGACTTCTCTCGCCAGCTCGGCGAGTATCGCTGCCTGATATCCCGAGCCCGTGCCGATCTCCAGCACGCGCTCCTCGCCTGTGAGCTTCAGCAAGTCTGTCATCAGCGCGACCATGTACGGCTGCGATATTGTCTGCCCCGATCCGATCGGGATCGGCATATCCTCGTAGGCCGCGTATGATTCGCCGTCGGGAACGAATCGGTGGCGGGGAATCTTCCCCATCGCGGCCAGCAGACGCTGGTCTGGCACGCCGCGGCGGCGAATCTGGTACTCCACCATCTGCTTGCGCTCGAGATCGAAATCCCGGACTGCCATCACTCAACTGCCCGGGACCGGCGCCGGGGCTGGCTGCGGGCACCGGCCCGCAGCCTCGAGCATCGCCAGGATGTTGGGCAGCGGCGTCTGAACGGTGATGCTGTGACTCGATCCCAGGATGAAACCTCCGCCGGGACCGCACTCGCGAACAGCGTGCCGAACCTGCTCGCGGATCGCGTCTGGTTCGCCCAGAACCAAGTCGTGATTGCTCACTCCGCCCCACAAGCACACATCGCGGCCGAAATCGCGTTTCAGCCCGGCTATATCTTCTATCGGCTGGATGGCCTGGTAGACATCTATTCCGGCATCGATCATCAGCGGGAGGATGGGCCGGAGATTGCCACAGGAATGACAAATGTAGAACAGACCGTTCTCATGGGCTGCGTCGCAGATGCGCTTCAGCCCCGGAGAAAAGATTCGCTTGAACGTCGCCGGCGACATGAACGGTCCTGTGTTGCACCCGTAATCCTCACCGCCGAGGATCGCGTCGAAGCCGAGTCCCTTGAAGAACGGCATCCGACTGGCCGTATGCTCCGCCCACTCGAGCCTCTCCGCGGCGAGCTTATCCGGATCTTCATCGGCCAGCCGAAGCAGGTCACGCTCTACCCACAGGGCGGAGAATATCGGCAGGTGAGCGCGGCCCATGCCCGTGAACATGAAGTGCGTCTGGCCCATCTCCGCCATCAGGTGCTGGATGAGCTCAAGCTCAGACGGGTCGTAGTGGCCGTCACTGCCAGGGCATTCCGGCTCGTAGCCCCTCTCACCGGCCTCGAGCAGCATCAGGTCCCGCGTGGCTACGGAGTACCGGAAGACGTTGCCGTGCTCATCGCGCCACGTCTCATCATCCACTTGCTCCGGTACTTCGTACTCAAGTCCTCGCGGCCAGACCAGATCGCCACATACCATGTCGAAATCGAGGCGGCGAATAAGCTCGATCGCGTCACGCTTCATAGACGCAACGATCTCATCGCGCTTCCCGGCCCAGAGCGCGTGTGCCAGCACGGCTTTGCCTCGCAGATACGTCGGCCTCCCCAGGATCAACTGGGCCGGCTCGTAATCAACGATCCACTCGGCCACCGGCACGACGTCAGGTTGTCGGTGCTCGATGGCGGCTCTCACACGCTCTTTCCGGGTCATGGCTGCTCCGCTGAGATCGCTGGTGGTGGAGCGATTATACCGCGGAGCGAGGAGGATGGGAACCGCGGGAGCAACGGCGCAACCAGGAGTGGGTCGAGTCGCCTATTCCCCGAACGGCAATATTCGATCGCCCTGCGTCGGCGTTCCCGTTCGTTCGTGCTCTTTTCCCCCGGTGGAAGGCGGTGTGATATTGATCCCAAAGAAGAATGACCCCCGCGCCTTCCGCCAGCCCACAGTGTAATCGAGGCAATGAATGGTGCGAGTCACGGAAAAGATCATATCAAGCATCTCGTGCTGTCCCAGGTCGTAAAGGTTCACAACTCTCACACGCCAGATAGGGCTGACCCGATAGCGAATGTCGGACAGAAACTCCCTCCCGACCCCAATGCTATCAAAGAGGAAGGGGGTGGCGCCCGACCAATGGCGCGTGATGTAGGAGAACGCCACCTGCGCCGGCCCCGACGGTGTGTACGTCAGGCTATGGCGAACGAAGCGAATCGAGAAATCCTCCCCCGTCGAGTATGCTGATTCCCGCCACCCGATGGCGTGGCTGAGCGAGAGCGCACGCGAGATCTTGTAGGGCGCGCGCGTCAGCAGCGCACTTGCTGAGATCCGGTCGGCGCGCGCGCGGGGGACGACGCTGGATATCTGTGTCTCCGAATACGACCCGGCCGTCAGTTCGGTATGCAGGCTCAGAGAGTGCCCGGCCGGAAGGGCAGGCATCTCGGCCTTCACTTCCGGCTCGCGATTCACCATCACGTCTGCCAGGCCGGTCGTGAAATCATCGGGGCGAAGCTCCAGATCCGTCACCGCCTCGCGTCGAACGTAGGCCGCGCTGAGCTGGAGTCGCCCGACGTCGCGCTGGAGCCGCAGGTGACCCCTGACGCCGCGGGACGCCGTGAGGCGGTACGAGAATGCCACTGTATTCGGGTTGCCTGGGCGTCCCAGGTTGTACGAGAGCGCGCCATATGGTCCATCATCGTGGTCAAACCCAGTCGAAGGGAAGGGCGACGTGGACGACTGACCGATCTGTCCCACCGTGGTCGAGTAGTGCGGCAGCGTAAAGAGCCGGTGTCCGTGATAGCTCACCGTAGCCCGGTTGAACGTCAAGCGGCCGGACTGAGGTTGCTTCCCCGGAGCGGCCTGAGCTGCCGTGAGCGTGATTTTATCGGCTGAGAGGCTGTAGTCGGGCTTCGGCTTATCGCAGGTCGTGAAGTACGCATGGTAAGCGACCACTTCGAGAGGAGAGAAATCGATGCTTTCCCCCCGAATGATCACCCCCTGCTCGCGTATCCGCGCGTTCTGGAGCGTGCCCTTCTGGCTCAGGAAGTTGTACGCGAGGGTGTCGCCCTCAAGTCGGCGCTCCTTCTGCTCCAGGAAGAGGTGGCCGCTCGCATGGACGTCGCCGCTCCTGCGGTTCACAGTGATCTGGTCGGCCTTGAGGACGATGCCGCCGCGAATCAGCTGGGCATGGCCGGTCGCCTCGGTCGTCTCCTGCGCCAGATCGAGGTTCACGGAGTCTGCCTGCACGTTCACCGGGACCGCCTCGGCGGCGCGGCCCTGCGATGCGCCGGGCAGAACGAGGCAGCCAAGCAGAGAGAGGAAGACGGCCGCGAACTTCATGCAGTTAGAACCCGATGGACACGGCGGTCTCTGCGACCCGGTC
>JBEKKD010000210.1:0-9991 GCA_050010895.1 Armatimonadota bacterium | reverse complement strand
GGCTGCGACAGGGCGTAGCTCAGGCACTGGGTCGGTGTGGGCCCCGTGGCGCTCGATTGGCTGCTGAGCATCCCGCCACCGGCGAACGGCTTCATCGCCACCAGCCCCACCTGCTCGCGCGCACACATCTGGCACAGTCTCGTCTGCGACTGGCTCCCGTCCCGCGCGTTGATCGACACCATCAGCACATCGTATCGCCCGCTCATCACCGCCTGAGTCGGTACCGGCACGCTGTGGCCGCTGATCCCCAGGAAGCGACTCTTGCCCTCCTGCCTGAGCCGCTCCGCTAGCTCCAGCAAGCCGCCTCCGCCCATGATCGCATCGTAATCGTCCTGCTCGTCGCAGTTCTGCACCACGATCACATCGGCGTGATCCGTCCTCAGCCGCCGCAGCATGTCCTCGAAGTTCCGCGTGCATTCCCCGACGTCCCGCGAGCGGCGGTATTGCCCGTCCGTCTCCGCGCAGCCCAGGTGCAGTGCGAGGATGACCTGGTCTCGCCGGCCGGCCAAGGCCGTGCCCAGGTTGTCCAGGTACTCTGAGAAAGAGAAGATGATGTCGATGTAGTTGACACCGCGCTCTGCCGCCTCCGCGACAACCGCCGTCACCGTCTCCCGCGGCTGCCCGTGCAGATACTCCGTTCCCAACCCTATCGCCCCGACGTCCAGCCCCGTCCGCCCCAGCTCCCGGTACTCCACCGCCGACTCCTCTCGCGTTCGCTGTCGGCCGCCGATGACAGCCCTGCTACGTGCCGGTGAGGCCTGGGCATTCTACCATAGGGGACCACTCGACGGCGCCCTCACCGCAGCCTCTCCTCCTCCACGACGATTTCCGCTTCCCCAGTGGCTGAATGCTCCCAACTCGTGCCTCTCTCATCCGGGCCAATCTCCTTGGTGTCCTACATGCGGTCATATGCGGAGCGCCGACGCAACGATACCCACATGTCCATTGTAGCACAGCTCTTGCCGCACGCAGAAAGGGCGCCGGCATATGCCAGCGCCCCTTCGCATCACCGACCTGTTCCGCATACGCTGATCAACCGGCGGCGTGATCCAGGCCGCTACGGCACCTCCGGGTATGGAGGGAGGCGGCAATTCTGGATGTTCTCAAACAGGTTCCCCGCCGGCCAGTACTCCCCCGCGGTGCCGCCGAACAGGATCGCCTCCGATGGATACCAGGCGGCGTGGCCGTCGGAGAAGCCCATATTCATCCCGCCCAGGTGTCGGGGTCGCGACAGCGGGTTGTTCAGCCGGACTGTGGGATCAGTCCGGAAATCATGTTCGCCCTTGGGAACGCCGCATACTTGACTGGTCGGGCAGTTGACCCAGTCCGCTCCGGAGTTCTCGCCCTCACACTCGAGTGAGCCCGAGATGTCTCCGTAGGCGAAATCGACGCTCATGTCCCTCTCGGCGGTCATGTTCTCGCCGAGGACCACCCACTTGGAGGGGTCGGTGATCTGACTGGTCTTCAGATCGCGATTGTCAGTGACAGTGCAATAGTTGCTCTTGAAGCTTGCGGCTGTGGAGTTGCTGAAAGGACTCTCTCCGCCACCGCCGCACAGCTTCTGGGCCCAGCTGTCGGTGGCAATGCCGCCCCAGCCGGGCGGGTAGGGATCGGTGCAGATGCACCTGCTCCACCACTTGCCGGTGTTCAGGAGAGCCGTCCACCAGTCCGGCTCGCACGAGTTGACGACGAAGTTGTTGGAGTAGTGGCCGGATGGGCACCACCAGATGTCTCGGTTCTTCACGTACTCATCCAGGATCACTGGGATCCGCAGGTAGGGGTTCAGCTCGTTGTGGATCCAGCAGCCACTCCCGAGCTTTGCCAGTATCTCCGGCCGGTGTTCGTTCGGCATGAAGCGGTCGTAGTCGGTGAGGTACATCTGGAAGGCGAGGGAGATGTTCTTCACGTTCGCCAGGCACTGAATCTTGCGCGCCGATTCACGAGCGCGCGCAAACACGGGGAACAGCATGGCGGCGAGGATCGCGATGATCGCGATCACGACTAACAACTCAATGAGTGTAAATCCATTCTTCCTGCGTACCATCTGACTCCTCTCCTCCTAGCACTCTCTGGAATCCGGCACTGCAGATGAAGGCACGACTCTCTCAGCGGTAACTGATTATGACTGGCTCATTACCTCCTCTCTGTCGACTGGCGGACTTGCAGTGGTGTTCCCAAGCACCAGCGTGGGCGGGAGCCGTAGCTGGACCTGCCTCGCTACTGCTCCCGCTGAGAGCTGGGAAATGAGCACATCCAGAGCGCGCCTGCCGATCTCCTCTGCCGGCTGGCGCACATGGGTGAACCCCAGGCCGATCGCGGAGAAAAAGGGGAACTCATCGAATCTGACGACAGAGAGCTGCTCCGGAATCCTGAGCCCCTGATCGTGAGCCCACTTCAGTGCCACGCAGGCATCATCTGTGGTCGCACACACAATCGCAGAAGGGGGCCTGGGGAGTGATGAGAGCTTCCTTCCCAACACCGGCTCGAGTTCTCTCCACTGCCGATCGGGGTCAAAGGGGTCACCCTCCCGCGCCGCCGCGACAGCAGGGCGGTCTATCATGAACTGGGGTGCCAACTCCATTCCCCAGTCAGCCAGAGCTGCGATGAATCCCTGGAGCCGCTCTCGCGCCGAGGAGACAGACTCCGCCGGCGTGCTGAGATACGCGATGCGGCGGTGCCCGAGCTGCAACAGATGCTGCGTGGCGAGTCGCGCTCCCAGCACGTTGTCGCTGCCCACGAACGGCGCAGACACCGCGTCGACGTATACATCAACGAACACAAAAGGTATGTGTAGGTCACCGAGTCGGTACAGATAGCCGGCGTCCTGGCCGCCCTCCCGCGAGAGCGGCCCCAGAAGGACCAGCCCCTCCACCCCTTCTCCCACCAGAGTCTTGACCAGCCTCTGCTCCAGGTCCCTGGCGCCGTAGGAAAAACAGAGGGACAGAAAGTACCCGCGACGCCGTGCTTCGGTCTCGATCGCGCGTGCCAGCCGCCACATATAGGGGCCGGAGATATCAGGCATTACCAGGCCAAGCACTCCCGAGCGGCGCCTGCGCAGAGCCGATGCGCGACGGTCAGTCTCATAGGCGAGGTTCCTGGCAGCGGCCAGCACCCTTTGCCGAGTCTCTTGAGTCATGCGCCCGGTGCCGCGCAAAGCGGATGAGGCGGTCGCTGGAGAGACGGAGGCAAGTCGCGCTACGTCGGTGATGGTGGGCCTCTGCCTCGAGAGGAACTCATCCGTGGCCTTCGTTGTCTTCTCGTCCGCCATCTAGCGCTCCCGAGTTTGGTATAACGCTGAGGCAGCTGAACCGTCGGATGCCAATGCGACCGTCTCGACCCGATAATGACTAACTGACTTCGTGGTGTAGCGTTACACCAGCGGTAATGTACGGTCTGCCAATCTTCTTGTCAAGAAGATTTTCCAGAGCGGCCTGCCAGCCCGTGAGCAAGGCCGGTTCCCGTGGGCGCGCCACGACGTACGCTCGGGCCCTGCGAACTGCTGTAGTCGCACACAGAGGCGGGCAGGAGCCTTCACGGACCCGCCAAGCAGAGTTGACTGAGAACGCTGGCGCGGCGCGGGCGCGTCTCCACGCGTCGCGCGCATAGGTGACCCGGCTCATCCGCCTGTAGGTGGTCCGAGTGGCGCTCGATCGACACTGGGGGAGAAGGTGCAGATAGCGCGCTGGCGAAGGCAGTGCGACGCGGCATGATCCCACAGCCCTCGGGGACCGGCCACCCGCGGCGGAGTTCGTCTTCCCCTAGCCGCGAGCGCCCGGATTGGAGCCTCTGTACCGCCCAGGGCTAGCCTGACGCGGTAACCCTCATCGAGACAGAGCAGCCGCGACACGAGCCGCGCCGGGCATCATCTTCACGGTGTCCGGACGAACTGACTGCAGAGATCGTGCCAGGTACAGCGCAGGAGAAGCACGGGCTGTTCGCTCGGCTTCAACACGGTGTCTAAGGAGCGAGGCAAGCATGGGCGCTGCGACGCAGGCGCTACCCGAAGTGCTGGTCGAAGGTCGCTCGTTCAGCCGTGTCATCCTGGGGCACAATCCCTTCCTCGGCTACTCCTATTACAGCCAGGCCCGTGCCCAGGGGTACGAGCGTCGGTTCGCCGATCAGGAACGCATCTCGGAAGTGATCCGGGCTGCGCTCGATGCCGGCGCGAGAGGCATGATGCTGTCCTTCGATCACCCGCGCCAGGAGCTGATTGTGAACGCCCTCTCGCAAGCATGTGAGGCGACAGGCGTCCACATCCCGACCTTCGCCATCCTCAGCCCGGGCTTTCAACAGCAGGCCGGCCTGCTGAAACGGGCCAACTCCCGGGTGGGGCTCCTCCACGGACAAGTGACTGATAAGCTCTACCGTCCTGAGACGCAGGACTTCGCGCCCGAGTTCGCTGACCACATGGCGCGCATGAGGGACTTGGGTCTAGTGCCAGGCGCCTCTACTCACAACGCGGGTGAAACCGTCCCGGCCATGGCGGGCCACGATGTGGCCGTGGTCAACACGCCCGTGAACATGCTCGGATGGCATATGCGGCCGTCGGGGGAGTCGGCGCTGGCGGCGATAGCGGCCACTGACAGAGTCGTGGTCGGCATGAAGCCGCTCGCGATGGCTCGCATCCCTCCCGAGGAAGGCATGACCTACACCTTGGGCCGACCGGAGGTGGATCTGGTGGTGGTGGGCATCGCCACGCCGGAGGAAGCCAGGGAGACCTTCGGCGCGGCGCTCAAGGTGATCCAGAGCAAGTAGGTGGCGTGCGATCTGATGGCGCTGTCCCCCGGCGCGTCAGTAGTTCGCCGTTGCGCCGCCGGACCGAGAAGGCGCACTGCCGCTCGCGTTTCGCTGATCGGCCGTCCCGTCGCGGGGCCCAAACAAAGAAGCTTCGACGCGGGAGTGCCAAAGCAGCGTGTTACCGGTACGACCCGCGCCCTGCCGAGGATCCGTCAGCCAGCGCTGTCTCGGGTGGGTTTGACCTCCTTGTAATCGCCGGGAACCTTGAAGAGCGCGTCCTCCAATGCCTTCTCCACGACCGACTTGACCTCCATTGCCGTGACCATGGGCTCTCGCGATCCGGCGGCATCCGACGGTGCTGGTGTCGCTGTATCGGTGCTGGGCCCTGCTGTAGCGGTGCCGGACGTCACTGTAGTCGTGCTGGACACTGGAAAGAGCTTCATCTTCGCCAGCTTGTCGTTCAGGTCTTTGAGGATGGGGCCCACGCTGACCGTCTGTTGGAGCACGGGAAGGAGCGCGCCGCTGTCGGCGCCGGGCAAGAGGCGGGCATCGACGAGCCAATACTCCCCCTGCACATGAACAGGGGGCGGGCCGGTCCTGGCGCCTTCGCCGCCCGCCGTCTGATCGCCCGCGCCGCCACTGCGGAGGAACCGGCCACGTCTGCCGCCCGGGAAGCCACCCCGACCCGAGCCCATCCCGCCGCCCCGCATCCCGCGACTCGGCCGGCTGGCCTGCATCGTGGCCGTAACGACATACCGCGTTGCGTTCTTTCCGGCGATCTCTTTGGTGACGTCGGATTTCTCGATCTTCACATCGGTGTCAAAGCGCGGACTCCCCCTCCTGGCGTCCGCGGGGGCGTTCTGTCTTGAGAAAGGCCCCGGCTGCTCCAGCATCTGAGAGACGGACAGAACGGCGTATGTCTTCTGGTCGGGGTGGAGCAGGTACAGCTTCCCCGCTTTGTCATCGAATATGGTGATCTGTCCGTCGCTGCGTTCGATGCGGGCCATCCTCCCCTTGCAGTAGGTGGTCGCCGTCTGAGGGGGGTTCGGCTTCGCCTGCGATGTCGCCGCTGCAGCGCCTGGTTGCGCGGCGCCCTGCGCGGGTACAGCACCTGGCTGTGCGGTGCCCTGCGCGGGCACAGGTGTCCCGCTTTGGGCATTCGACGGCGCCCCGGTGATAGTGATCTCGGAGGCGATCGTGATATCAGCGTAGGTCACGCCCGCCGAGACCAATAGCATGGCAGACACGGCCAGAGCGATCGTCCAATAGCGCCGGTCTGCTCGTCTCGTCTTCATCCCGTCCCTACTCCTTCGGCATCATCCCGGCAGGATGCCATCGTGCTCACATCGCCACCGGCCACGGGGGACACGTCCCCTTGAGGCTCTGAGCCGGCCTCGGGGTCCAATCGGGGGTGCCGCAGTAGGCGCCCTGGGTAACGGCTGCCTCGGCAGCCCACCAGGCCGCGTGACCGTCGGCAAAGCCGATATTCGCCCCGCCCAGATGAGGGGCGTACTGGACGCGATATGAGGGGTCGCTGTAGAACTTACGGGCGTTTCTCCTGCTCAGGCCGTAGCAGCAGCGGGGATTGGCGCCGTAGAACATCCCCCAAATCTGACTGATCTCCTCGCCGCCGCGGTTATCACCACACACGATCAGCCAGGACGGGTCGGTGATCTCTGAGGTCTTCCGGTCATTGAGGGCAGTGGCCCCGATGCCGAACTGAACCGCCCCCGTGTCCGCGGTCCCCAGCCTCCCCTGAGCGATGGAGTCCGTGACTGTGCCTCCCCACCCGGTGGGCCAGGCGTGGTAACACGGCCCGCCGGCCGAGCTCCTCGTACCCCAAACGCCTTGGGTCTGCACCAGGTACTGCCACCACAGGGGAGTGTAATTCGGCACGATCCACCCCGCGGTTGTCGTCGTCTGAGCGCTGGGGCAGATCCAGATATCCCGGTTCTTGATGTACTCATCCAGGACCACTGGCCACCGCAGGTAGGGGTCCACGTACCCGAGAGCCGAGCCGCAATTCCCAGCGTACCGAGATTGTCCGCCCGGGGCGGTGTTCATGTACGCTATCAACTGGGGGTCGTGCATGTACGGCGGGAATCTATCGTAGTCACCCAGGTACATCTGGATTGCGGTGGCGACGTTCTTGACGTTGGCTATGCACTGGATCTTGCGAGCGGTCTCCCGAGCGCGCGCGAAGACCGGAAACAGCAATCCCGCCAGGATGGCGATGATCGCGATCACGACCAGAAGCTCAATCAGAGTAAAACCGTGTGATCCCCGTCTCGACATGGCGTCTCTCCTATCGAACGTAGCGTGTGTACTCGCGGCCGCGCCGGGGTCGGGCTCCGCCCGGAGCGCCTCCACCGCCGGGACCCCCTCGGCCTCCACCACCACCGGCACCCCTTCGGCCTCCACCACCACCGGGACCACCGCGGCCTCCACCGCCACCCCGGCCACCCATCATCCCGAGGCCGTTGTCGAGCACACCAAGAGCCAGGCAGCGAGCCTGGCTCTTCGGCGAGAGCTGCTTGATCAAGCCCCGGTCCTCTGCCTCGACGCGACTGCGGTATGCCGCCAGCGCCTTGTTGTAGTCATCGATCGCCTGTTTGAACTGCTGGCCGCTCGAATTCTGGTCGAGGGCCACCTGCCGGAGCTTCCCGAGCGCGGTCGTCAGCTCCCGGCGAGCATTCAGCTTCGACCGCACGATGCTCACGGCCGCCGTGTGTTCGGCGTCAGTCAGCCCTGCCGGCGCGAGCATCTGGTCGATCTGCTCAGGTGTCGGCATGGCGCTTCCACCGCCACCGCCCCGGCCGCCTCCTCTGCCCATGCCGCCGCCTCCGCCCATGCCTCCGCCTGGGCCGCCTCCGGCCTGCTGCGCCACGAGCGCCGAGATGGCGATCAGAGCCATCAGCACGACCAACGTCCCTGCCAATGCGACAAAGCTCAACCGTTTCACTGCGCCTTCCTCCTGTCCCCTGTGGGTTGTCCTGCTATATCCACCTGATTCTCCGACGATCCTCGCGGCAGCCCCATTCCATGCCAGAAGCGCGCAATGTCGGAGTTGAACGCGCGTGGGCGCCGCCGAGGAGAGGGGCACAGCAGGGGTTCTTCAACCTGGAGTGGCTCAACCCCGCCACCTGCAAGGTGGGGCCGGGGCAGATCCCCGGGGGCACAAGCGTGGGGCTGATCTCTCCGTTCGCGGGGGACGCCGTGCTGTACTTGCGGCGCATCAATCAGGCGTGAGCGACCCATCGATATGACAGGCCGTCGCGGGAGACACTCTTCGCCGTGAGAGGGGCGGCACCAGGTCGCGACGAGCTACACCAAGCATTTCTATCTACATCTGGAAGTGCGTACGATCGTCTCCGACCACTGTCCGGCCTGGTCCGGACTCAGCACGGCCGGTACTCTGAGTCCCTACCGCTCTGAACTGTCCGCCGCGAAACTCCGGTCCCGCGCCGACAGAGCGAGCATGCCTACTGGTGTGAAGAACCCCCGTGATAGGCTGCGAAGTGCCGTTCGCGGCCCAAGCGACGCCCCACCATTCCGGCCTCGCCTCTCACCGACGGTCCACCCCGGCGAGCGTTACCAGGTGCTTCTGGGCCGAGATCTGCACCAGCACGGTGCGGCCTAGCCCGCCGCTGAATATGGGCTCGCCATCGAGGAAGAAGGTGATCTTGTAGTCGCTGATCGGACCAAGGGCCGCATCGGCTGACTCGTCCACCGAGAGCTTCAGGACGAGCTTCTCCAGCTTATCCTGCGGCACTCGGCGCAGGACGAGGCGCGTGATCGTGGGGGATGCGAGCTGCATAGGCGCGAGGTCATGAGCCCAGTTCAGACCCTCCTTCCAGGCCCGCGCCCACTGCTGATCAGTCAGAGCGCCGAGCCAGGGGAGCACCCAGTCGCCAGCGGCCAGCGGCTCCAGCGCTGCCTCTCGCAAAGCCCGGCGGTAGCCCTCCTTCGGGTCTGCAGGATCTCCGTACAGGATCGATCCCCCATATCGTACCTGAAGACTGTCCAGCCGACTGGCGATCCGGCTCATGACTGGAAGGTCCAGCGTCAGCTTTGCCGTATGTCCTGAAGAGCCGCCCTGCTCGGCTTGCACGAGATACGGCTCCAGCGCCCGGTCGAGATCCCCGAGCGTATCAGCCGGAAGGAAGGCGGCCCGCCACACGTCGCGGGCGAGGCTGCGGAAGCGAAGCAGAGAGGATGAGCCCTCAAGCTCCCAGGCTACAGACGGCTCGTGACTGCCCTCTACGTTCCACTGCAGGAGCGACTCCTCTTCTCGCGCCCCGCACATCGCGCAGAGCACTGTGAGCGCGTCCGCCTTTCTTGGCTCGCGAGGGCAGAGGAAGCGCATGGCATCGGCGGGGCTGCGCTCCGGCTGCCAGAATGCGTCTGAAACGACGTTGATGCCGTAGAAGGCCGCAACAGCTTCCTGCACCTGCCACAACGAGTAGGAACCCGTCGGGTCCAGGGGCAGGTCGTGCTGCGAGAGTATTGTCTTCACTTCCTCCGAAAGCCGGCACTGCTGGCGAAGCGTCTCTCGCCAGAGGTGGCCCTGCCTCTCATCTGCGCGAGCCGCCTGCTTCGCCTCGAACTCATCGGACAGCTCATCCCATGGGATTTCGGGCTGCCCGAGGGCGCGGCGCAGCGCGGTGGCCTCCTCGGGGAGCCAAGGTTGGTCATCGGGCACCAGCCGAATGGCTGTCTGCGCGAAGAATGCCTTCGGATAGTCGCCACCAAAGGGGGAGGCGCCGTTGAGAACCGGCTTCCTCGCGGAGGCTACGATGCTGCCGCTCGCACCACCGATGACGATGCTGATCTCGGAATCATCCTGCCACTGCGACGGGGCCATATCCACCGGCGGGGAGTACCCGCTGTGAGACCAGGCCAAGGGCTGCGGGTCAAGCAAGCGCTGCAGGTCACCCCGCTGTTCCGGAGACCGTTGGCTCCAATCGCGAACGATCCGGCCGCCCTGCAGTAGCTCCGCGAGATCGCCCTCCGGCAGCTGCGCGAGGAACTCGACCAGGGCGCGTTTTCTCGGATCAAGCAGCGCCAGCAGCAGATCGTTGTCCCGGTCCTTGTATCGCTTGACCAGCTGCTCCCGGGAGAGCGACAGCGCCGCCTTGTACTGCCCCCAGCGCACCGGCATCTCGGCCACCCGGACAGCCTCCCGCGCCTGCCACTCTTGTCTAGAGCTGAGCACCATTTCAGCCTGGCTCGCCTGGAGGCGGGCCATCGCGCC
>JBEKKD010000209.1:0-7249 GCA_050010895.1 Armatimonadota bacterium | reverse complement strand
CCGAGCCGCCGTTGCAGGACTGAGATCGCTTCCACGACGACGTAATTGCTCGTGCACAGCATCTCCACGTCGGAAAGCAATCCATCCCAGGCTGCGGCGGCGATAGGGCTGTGGGGGTCAGCGGCATCCAACACGGGTATGAGTGCTGACGTGTCAGCAAACGTCATTGTTCAGAGGCCTCTGCGAAATATTCGTCGTGGCGAACCGACAAGTCGCCCGTGCTTGACCGATACTTCCCCACGACTGCCAGCGCCCGCCTCTTCCGCTCTTCCCAACTCATCCCGCGGGAGGCACGCATCCCCTTGTCGACGAAGCCCCGCACCACTTCCGCCACCGAGACACCCCTCTCGGCCGCCAGTCTCTTCAGCTCGGCCGCCTGCTCCTCAGTTAGCTGTATCTGTGTTCTGACCATGAATGCTACCTCATTACATCACTCTAGACATCATGATAACACGAGCTGGCCTCCTGCGCAAGGCTCCTCACAGCCACTTGTCGAACCACAGATAGGCTTTATGTCGCATCTCGTCCGTGAACTCGTGCCCTCTCGGCGACTCGAACAACTCCAAAGCGTCTGACGCGCCCAGGCGGCGGTAGAGCATCCCGGCCCGCGACATGACCTCCCTGGCGCCCTCGATCGGAAAGCCGCCATCTCCGGCCCCTGCGAGCGCCAGGAACGGCCGCGGAGCGATCATCGACACCACTTCGGACTGATCTCCCCACTTCAGTA
This sequence comes from Armatimonadota bacterium, assembly GCA_050010895.1. Lineage (GTDB taxonomy): Bacteria > Armatimonadota > Hebobacteria > Hebobacterales > Hebobacteraceae > JBEKKD01. Next base: position 6,522 of record JBEKKD010000209.1, on the reverse strand, counting down.
TTCCCGGCACATACCAGCCGAAGTTGTGGTGCCGCTCGGCCGCCAGCACGGCGCGATAGCTGGTAACGCCGCAACTGGCAGCCCCCACCCTCACCCGCGGCTCCAGAGCCATTGACCACCATGTCTCACAGGCGCCGAGTGAGTGCCCTATCATCCCTATGCGGCCCGGGTCCACCTCCGGCCGGGAAACCAGGAAGTCAACCGCCCGCGTCACATCCCAGACCATCTTCCCCTGAAGTGTCAATCCCTGCAGGAGCAACTCATGCGCCAGGAATCGTTCGTATTCGGGTCCGGAAAGCCGCGGGTGCGAGCGCTCCTCGAATCCGATGCAGTCAGGCGCGAGCACAACATATCCCCGCCTGCACAGCTCCGCCGCGTACGCCTGCTGAGGATTCCCCACCCAGCCGACCACTTCGCTCTTCCCCATCTCATACTGCCCCGCGTGCTGGTGGTGGCAGAGAATCGTCGGAGCCGGCGGAGTCCGACCAGTCGGAATGAGCAGCACGGCGGGCACGACATCGCCCGGCTCCGTTTCGTAGCGGATCCACTCCACTATCCGGCCGTCCTGCGCCTCGCGCCTGGTCACCTCGGCATTCAGCGGCAGCCTCTCGGGGAACCCGCCCAGTAGCCGCGTGAGCTGGCGCCGTTTCGCCTTCAGCCAGGCCGCGTGATCCGCCCTGGACGGAAGCGCCAGCAAGTCGCGAGTTCTCCCGATGGCCCTCACCTCGCGAACATCTCCTGCCAGCCAGCCGCGCGCATGCGGAAGGCCTGAGCCACCGCTACATGGGTGACGTGACCTGCGATGACGTTCAGCCCCCTGGCCAGCGCCGGATTGGCCCTCAGCGCCTGTTCGAGCCCCTTATCGGCGATCTCCAGCGCCCAGGGCAGGGTCGCGTTCGTAAGCGCCAGCGTTGACGTTCTGGGCACGGCCGCGGGAATGTTCGGGACGCCGTAATGCACCACACCGCTCACAACGAAGGCCGGTTCCGAGTAGCTGGTCGGGTGCATAGTCTCGACGCAGGCGCCCTGATCGACGGAGATATCGACGATCACGGCGCCCTGTTTCATCTTCCGGACCATGGCTCGGGTCACCAGCTTCGGCGCCCGCGCCCCGGCCACGAGCACGGCGCCGATGAGCAGATCAGCGTAGGCGCACGCCCGCTCGATCGTGTAGGCATTTGCGTACACGGTGATGACATTCCCGCGCAGCACATCATCGAGGTACTTCAGTCGGTCGTGGTCGATGTCGAGTATGGTAACATGGGCGCCCATGCCTACCGCGACCTTGGCCGCGTTAGTGCCGGCGACGCCGCAGCCGAGGATCACCACTTCCGCGGGAGGAACGCCCGGCACTCCGCCCAGCAGCGTGCCGCGCCCGCCCGCCTGCGCCTCCAGAAGCCGAGCGCCGATCTGGACCGACATCTTCCCGGCGATCTCGCTCATCGGGACCAGCAGGGGGAGGGCATTGGCATCGGTCTGGACTGTCTCATAGCCCAGCGCATGCACCCGGGATTCGAGGAGCGCGTCCACCAACGCTCGCGACGAAGCCAGGTGCAGGTACGTGAAGAGTATCTGCCCCCGTCGCAGCAGCGGATACTCAGGCGGCAGCGGCTCCTTGACCTTCAGCACCATATCCGCTCGCTCGAATACCTGTCGCGCCTGCGATGCGACCTTCGCGCCGGCCCTACGATACTCAGTGTCCAGAATCCGGCTTCCTTCGCCGGCACGGGTCTCCACGAGCACTGCATGCCCGTGATCGCAGAAGGCGCGAACGCCGGCCGGCGTGATGGCTACCCGCTGCTCCCCGTCCTTGATCTCCCTCGGCACTCCGATGATCATCGGCAGGACCTCCTGTCGGCATACTGCGATTCGTCGGAACTGAGGACGCTCCCTCTGTTGCGAGTTGTGGCCAGTCTCGGACGGTCGACGCTTGCTTTTGTTCCCGGACAGGCTATAATACGTCGTCGGCGTTTCGCGCGACTATACGGTCGCTTGCGTGTCACAATCATGGGCGGAGAGGCGCGGGGAAAACGGGCGACGGGAGATAGACCGGTTCACAGGCACTCCTGGCCGCCATTTGTTCGATCCGTGGCTGACCCGTTGATGTCGGGCGCCCTCGACAGAGGGCGGTTCGATGGGAGGCCGTGCGCGGAACATGGCATATACACCTGCGGCCCTGGGCGCGGCTGTGGAGCGAGCCCAGGCGCCGAATGATCGGCATAACCAATAGTAAGCCGGCTGTACACGCGAGAAAGGGGTGATATTTCGCCAGCGTGGCGCCGGGTCGTCGGAGGGTGCGAGAGCGCTCTCCGTGCGTTGCAGACGGGCGAGAGCTGATAGGTTGGGCAGGAACCTGCAATGAGAGGTAACATGGAAGCTCCATTCCGGTTCCTACGCAGCGCCTCGGCTCCGCCCACGTAGACGGTACATTTCAAGGAGGAAGCGATGCGTAGAGTAGTATACCTGCTAGGCGCCCTCGTGATTCTGTTGGGCGTCCTGGTACCCGCGCTCGCGCAGCAGCCCTTCAGCGACGTTCCGCTCGACCACTGGGCATACAATGCCGTGAACAAGCTGGCCGAGCAGGGGCTCATTGAAGGCTACCCGAACGGGACGTTCAAGGGGAAGCAGCCCCTGACCCGTTACGAGTTCGCGCAGGCGCTCGCTCGACTCATGGACCGAGTCGAGAATATGGCAAAGACGCCAGGCCCAGCAGGCCCTCAGGGACCTGCAGGACCGGCCGGCGTCGGCGGTGGCGGTCTCACCGAGGAGCAGAAGGCGCTTCTGGATCGTCTGGCAAAGGAGTTCGCTCCCGAACTCAAGGCGCTGCGCTCCGATCTGGATAATCTCACCAAGCGCGTCGAGGAACTCGAGGCCAAGCCGACTGCGAAGGGCCCCGTGATCACCGTCAGTGGCGACATTGACGTTCGCGGCGGCGTCTACGGCACCAAGCTCGGCACCGGCAATGTTGCAACCACCGGCTACCCGTTCTTCGGCGATCTCCAGGGCTCCAGCGACGCCACCATGGCGTCCCTGGGCGGTGGCCTGCTCATCGGCGCCGTTGCCCCGTACGGTGGGATTAACCTCCCCAGTTATGACCCCGGGACCGGCCTCTGGGGCGACCAGGTTGGTTTCCCCGGCGGCCCGTCGTTCATTGGCTCCATCCCGATCAGCGACGCGCTCAAGGACGCCTTGAAGGCGAGTGATTTCCTGACGCAGCGCACGCGGATCAACCTCTCGGGCTCGATCAACGACAATACCGACGTCAAGATCCAGTTGTGGAGCGACCCGCTGAACAACAACCCCGGCGACGTCTTGGGCAATTCGGCTGTGAATTCCCCGAATCAGTTCGCGGGCAACGGCGTCATGGACATGGTCAACATCCGTGAGGCCTGGTTTGACTACCGCACCAACTTCGTGTTGCCGCTCGAGATGACGGTCGGCAAGCAGTTCGTGAAGAAGGGCCAAGGCCTGTTGATGGACAACGACATCGACGGCGTCAAGGGCATCAACCTCGAGTGGAACAAAGACAAGCAGGTTTCCTTTGGCGCGTACTTTGGCATGCTCGATCCAGAGCAGTTCTACGGCCAGAGCACGGGCGTCGTCGGTCTGCCGTCGCTTACGCCCGCGCTCTTCGCCGGCTCCGCGATCTACGGCAGCTCCGGCATGTACTCCGCCGTCGGCGCGCCGAAGACCGAAGGCCAGGACAACCTCAACCTCTACTATGCCGATATCAAGCTGGGGAGATCCTGGGACGTCGGCCTCAACTGGCTCGAGAGCGGCTTCAACCTGGAAGAGGGTTGGAGCGCTGACTTCACGGGCAGGGCCTTCGGCGTTGGCTGGTACGGTGAGTTCGCTCAACTCCGCAAATGGCCGACCGGCCTCAAGTACGTGGACATGAACGAGGACGGCATCCAGGACCCCGAAGAGCTGACTCTCACCCAGGCCGGCCACAATGCCTGGATCGGCGGTGGGAAGTGGGACAGCAGTTGGGTCTCGCTCACCGGTGAGTACGGCCAGATCGATCCCGGCTATGCCTTCTCCCCCGGCGGCTCCGGGTTCAGCGCGATCACGGGCGGTTCGGACTACTTCACGTTCAACCTCCCGCTTTCGGCTCTGCACCCGCTGGCCGAGGTGGACCCGCAGGATATCAACTGGATAGACCGACCGCTGTTTCTTGATCCGACCAACATCGCCAAGGGCTGGCACGTTGCCGCCGATTTCCCGAAGTTGCTCGGCAAGGACACTGCGCTGAACTTCTCCTACGCGGCCGGCAAGGCGTTTAACCCGGAATTCCTGAGCTGGATGGCCTTCAGCGGCTATGCAGCCCCGGGCGTTCCGATCGCCAGGCCGGACAAGTGGGTTGATGCGGACACGGTCTGGAACGTTCAGTTGTCCCATCACATGTCAAGCAACGTTACGGCTCGCCTGGTCTATGGCCGCCGCAATGCTGACAACGTCCTCTCCGTGCAGCAGGTTCCGGTCATCACCACCTCCCTGGGTGGCGTGCCCGTCAACCACTACGCGATTGCCGAAGCGGTGCAGGTCCTTCGGGCCGAACTCTCAGTCGGCTTCTAGTCGGCCAAACCGCATCGAGCAGGAAACCGACAACCCCCCGGCAAAGCTGGGGGGTTGTCGTTATTTCTTGGTTTTGGCCATGCTCGAACGCGGTACAATATACCGCACGGACGGGGACCAACGCCATTCGGCGCCGCCCGCGCAGCCATGGGGTGGCTCCGGAAAAGGAGATGGGTGAGATGACACCGCTCTTTGCTCACTCAGTTCGCCGGGGTTTCGTCGCTGTCGCTCTTTTCGTCGGTCTTGCCCTGATACCATCGGCGTCGTTCGGGGCCAATGACCAGCGGAAGGACGACCGGGACGCAAAGCAGCAAGACACCGCGCGCGGTAACCAGACCGCCCAGCCGAATGCCACGGCCGTCCGTCCCGGGGAGCGCACGCAGGGGGATCAGGCTAGCCCCCCTGGACGCGTTCAGCCCCAGCAGCCGCAGCGCGCGCCTGTCGGCGGATGGCGCAATCAGCAGGCGTTGCCTCGTTCTGACACCAGTAGCCGATACACCACGCCCGATGCTGGCCGCGGCGATCCATCCTACCGCCAGCCCAGATCGGGCAGGGCGGCTGGCGACCGATGGGGGGCCCAGCAGGGGGACTCCTATCAGTATCAGCCTCGAGTGCAGCGCGACAACCAGACGCGCATGACGCCGAGGGCTAACAGCTCGTACCAGCGCCAGAGTCAGTCGGGCAACGACCCCTACCAGTTGTACCGCTCTCCGAGGAAAGCGGCAGCGCCGCAGCCCGCCGACAGCGGGTCGCGCGCGTACGACCAGCCGCAGGTTACGCGCAGCCAGCCAGCCCGGGGAGGCGCCTCGCAGCCTGGGTCCGCTTCTCAGGACATGCCGAAGATCACTCGCCCTAGCTCAGCGAGAAAGCCGCAGCCCGGAACCGGTGGCGCCGCGGCCCTCAAACCGAGCGTTGCTCGGGGCGAGCGCAAGTTCGCCGTCCCTGACGCCGAGTTCCGCGGTCCGAACGATGACCAGCAGGTCAGAGTCGTTCCGAAGGACAACCCCGCACAGTTGCAGGCCCGCATGCAGGACTCGATACGGCGCGAGAACCGGCAGCTCGGCAACTGGAATCCGAAGGTGATACCAAGCCGCGACGTTGTCGGGAACTCTATCCCGAAGGACACGATTGTGTTCAACCGCACCAACGTCGTGAACACCAGTATCACGATCAGCTACAGGAACATCATCGGTACCTTCGGGACGCCTGGGTTCGGTTTCCTGGTCGCACCTCGGTTCTTCGATGGCGCCGGTATCGCGTTCGGTGGGCGTCACCACCACGCCGCGATTTTCGTCAACTTCTTCTACCCCTACTACTTCTCGGACCCGTTCTTCGCTGGGTTCTGGTATGACGGGTATTACCCATCGGTCTACACGTACTTCGGTTGGTGCCCGGGCTGGGTGTACCCGACCCGGGTCTACTACGTGCCTACCGAGTACTGCTACGATCCGCCGGCAACCCCCTATCGCTATTACAGCGGCTCCAGCCTGGATACCGGGGGCGTGGACCGCGCCGTCGGCGATATCCAGCGGTCGTGGCTCGAGAGCGACATCGGCCCGCTATCGGCGCACCTCACTGACCAACTCGACATCCGAGTCTACTTCGATGGTGAGTATTCCTACACGACGACGACCGATGACTTCTACCAGATGACGCTGGACACGCTGACGACTACGCAGACGACGGCGATGGAGTTCGACGAGCCGATCTGGATCTCCAGTCACGAGGTGTTCGTGACCGGCAGTCAGGTGTTCTACGATCCGGACGGCGACCGTCACCTGCTGTACGTGTCCTTCCGGCTGCGGCATCTCGGCACCGGATGGTACCTGGTTGCGATCGGCACCTCAAAGGATCCGATCCAGCACGAGTACACGGATTTTCGGTACCAGTAAGACCGATAGCCGGCGTGCAGTCAGATGATGCAATGCAAACGGGACCCGCCGGTAG
>JBEKKD010000208.1:0-7256 GCA_050010895.1 Armatimonadota bacterium | reverse complement strand
CCACAGAAGGGCTCATCCGGCCGAGTTCCGGAAGGTCGCCGCCGAGCAGCAACCCGCATTGCGGGAGCGGATCACTCGAGAAGTCGATGATGAGCGCCCGAGGGGCCAGGCCTGACCCGCCTCGACCTCGACCTCCCAGGAAACGCCCCCCACTTAGGCACTCCTCACGAAAGACGTCGCCCCGCGACGAGGCGGCGCCGACTCCGCGTGTGCGCTGGCGAACGCCGCCGTCAGCTTGCCCACTGCCGCCTGTTCGGTCCTCGTGTCCGAGTGCAGGTAGCGCGCCGTGGTCTGCAGATCAGCGTGGCCGAGAAGCTCCTGGACGGTGCGGACGTCGGCGTCGCTAGCTCGCGCTGGCGCTGGGAGCATTTCGGGGGAATGGACCGCACCCACACCACCGCTTCGCCTTGAAACGCGGCCGTCAAGCCAACGTCGTGCGCCATTCCCAGCGAATTGCGGCGGGAATGCCCAGACGTGCGCCGATTCTGGCGAGAACACGGCTGAGGAGAGGAGATCAGACGCGGCTTGTGTGCCCACGTGGCGCGCCATTCTCACCACCACCCCGCTCGCCAATGAATCCCGGACGCTTCCGCCGGCGTCATGCCGGCCTCGCCGGGCGAACAATTACCTGGACTTTGCTGGCCAACATCCTTTCAATGATCGTATCGGAAGTAGGATGTTGGCCAGATGAGGATAAGACTGAAACGGGAGCATGGAAAGACCATCGCAGTGAGACACCGCGCGGGCCGATAACCAGAGAAAGGACCAGTGATGAGGCCGATTTGCGAGAAGAAGCAAGCCGCGGTGACGAGGATCGTCGTCACTGTGAAGGAATCCCACGGTTGCCGAGTGCACCAGCCCGGAGAGCAGGTCGTGTTCGAGTGCGACAGCGGGCCGTGCGTTAGCGTGCAAGGAACGATCTGTCTGGGCGCGCTGACTTCCCTCTTGCCCAAGGCATACGCCTTCCACAACGGGGCGCGCTTCAGTTGGGCGGAGGATGATGATGCGGTAACTCACGCGTGCCCAGACCCGAAGACTCCGGTCATCTTCGAGGTAAGACGAGAGTTCGGGACCTGACCGCCCGCGTGATCGGCGGCATCACCATCCGGCGTGCGGCCGCGGGGACTGGGCCCATAGGACACAGTTGTGGACCCAATGTGCACTGCCACCGCCTGGCGGCCGGGAAGGGGCGTGCAGGCCCTCAGCTACAAGAGCATCAAATCCATCCTCACGCACGGACTGGAGAACCAGCCACTGCCGCCGACCACGACTGCGCACGCGCCCATGCGACATACCCATATCCGGGGTGCTCGCTATTACGCACAGGAGGGTAGCCGGAGTCGGGGGTGCGGGGCGGTCGCCCAGGATGCTTCGGCGGGGTGGGCATCAACATTAGCGCTACCTAACGCCCGCGACTCGTGCTGTCATAGACCCACACCACCGATCACGACGCCAAGAGGGAGTTCCTAGAGAGAACGGTGTTGGTCCTCGCCGCAGGTATCAGCGGTACTCTAGTGGCATTTGAGGCGGTGTCAGGCAACTCACTGCGGGCCCGACCGCGCGGCAGCGTTCTGCAGACCGCCCATGACGTTGGGCGCGAAGTAGAGGTGCTGCCCCAGCGACTTGCCGTCAGCCGGCAGGCCCTCTTCCGTGAGCGCCTCGAAGGCGATGCGCGCCACGCGCGCATACCGCGGGTCCCCGGTGAGTCGGCTCACGTACGGCAGGGATTCGCACACCAGGTTATTCCTGCCGGTATGCCATTCCGCATACATCGGCTCGCCAGTGGGTGAGGCCGAGTACGGCCACGCCCGGCGCGTCTCGTCCCAGGACAGCAGCACCCAGTCCGCCCCTGCTGCCAGGGACTTCGCCACTGCCGGGTCGTGCGTCTGCTCGTGCAGGTCCTTCAGACCCGAGAGCAGGATCCCGATCAGGAACAGGTTGTTGCCCACCGCGCCCTGGTGGTCCTTGTCCGCGTGGTCGGAGGGGAGGACGTGGGGCCATGCCCCGCCCTGGTCGAACTTCTGCTCTCGCAGCGGCACCGCGGCGATGCGCTCCGCGGCCTCCAGGTACACCGGGTCCAACGTGCCCCGGTAGACCGCGATCGCGGCCTGGATGGACCAGCCCGCGTCGCGCTCGTGGGTGCCGAGTTGGGTGAACTCCCGCGACATAGACCAGGCGATGTGCTCGCCCCCGGCCAGCGCCGCCTCCATCACGGACGCATCACCGGCAAGATACCAGGCATCCATCAGGCCGCTTGTCCAGACGTGGCCGCTGCGGGCGGTGTACTGCCACACGTCATAGGCCACCGACCACGCGCGGCGGGCCGTGTCCCATGTGCCGGTGTGGGCGATGGCATGGGAGAGATTCGCTCCCAGGAACCGCTCGTCCGGGTAGGCATGGCAGGTGTCTACGTCGGCCTGGTGCCGCGCCGCGGTCAGGGCCAGCCGGGCGTAGTCGCGGCGCCCACTACGGGCGAACTGCAGGAACAGCCCGTGCGCCAGGTCGTACTCGTTGTTGCCCCAGTTGATCCGGCGCTCGCCGTACCAGTCTCCGTAGTTCGAGTACCCGTACTCGCGCCGCTCCGCCTTCCGCTGCAGGTGCCCCGTGAAGGCCTTCGCCACAGCCGCGTCCCACCCGTCGAACTGGCCCACCACAGGCGGCGCCATCTCTCCCAACGCCTTCGTCTCCGCATACCACTCAGGCGGCAGTACAGCGATCACAGGCAGCTCCGCCTCCGCCGCTAGTTCGGCCGACGGAGTGCTCCCACCGAAGTCCAGGGTGACGCGCTGCGTGAAGGCCATCCCCCACTTGCTGCGGTACTTGCCTTCCACGAAGGGGTACTGCAGATAGTAGTCAGGCAGGTCCCGACCGTAGTCCGGCCCCGGCTGCTGAGGCAGCAGGTCGAAGTCCACCTCATCGCCGTGAAGGCGAAAGGCCTTCGGCCAGCGCTGCCAGAACTCATGGGCGGCAATCCCCAGTGATCCCGTGTTCCCCTCCACGCGGAGCACCCCGGAGTACTGCCGTCCGTTCACGATCCCCTCAGAGTCGCTCACGCGGAAGGTGCTCTCGTTCCACTGCGCTACCGTCAGCGCGCGGCCGCCAGTCAGATCAATAGTCCGCGCGTCGGCGGCCGCGGAGGCGGTGGAAGTCCCCGCGTGGTCACATGAGTCCCAATAGGTGTGTGCGCGCCGCAGGCCTGGGACGCGGAAGGGCATGGTGAGCGAGGTGATGTCGGTGAACTCGGTCCGCAGGTACGTGTTGATGTGAGTGTGCTGGATAGTGACCTGCGAGGAACCCTCGCGGAACGTAAGGCGAGTCACGTAGGACATGTACGGCCGGCCCGCGGGGTCAGCATAGTCGCCTTCGGCCCGCACGACGACCTTCACCGGACCTACCTCCTCGACGGTCACTCGCTTCGGCGGCCGGGCGGACATCGTGTACACCACGCCCTGCTCGTCCACCAGACGGACGCCCTCGGGCGCGGAGCAGGCAAGCCCCGTGTCATGCGACGCGACCCGAGAGAGGAGATTGAATCGGACCGTGTCTATGCTCACCTGGAGGGGACCGGTGTTGACCTGGATCTCCCTCCTGGTATCCTCGACCTGAAGGTGCGACGGCTTGACGGGCGTCGGGGCAACGTCCTCCCCGAACTCCACTTGGTACGTCTCCTCCGCGCCCGCAGCCAGACCCACCACCGTATCCACCAGTACCCACCTCAGGCTGCCATCGGGCCAGAACGATGTGGCGACGAACTGGGCCGGCACCGGCGCACCCCGCGGCGACAGCACCTGAAAGTGAGCGAGATCGAAGACGCCGCCCTGGGGAAGCGGTAGGCCGAAGGTGACCGGAGCAGCCGCTCGGGCGACGCCGGCCTCCTCCTTCAGCACCAGGGGCAGCACATAGCGCGCGATGGAGCCCGGCGCTCCGGGCCGGCGCGGCGATGGGGCGAACGGCACGTCCGGCCTGGGCCGTCCGAGCGTGAGTTTCGTCTCCGGCAGGCATTGTTCGTAGGTCAGACCTTTATCGGCAAGGGTCATCGGGGTGACACTCCCTTCGTCATCATCGGCCGCCCGGCCGGGCGCGGCGGCGCCGAGCAGCAGTAGACTGAGAAGAACCAGCCACGCGGTCGGTGGCCGCTGCGGCTCTGCAGCTACCTCCGTCCAGTGCCATCTCTATAAGACGGTCAATACCCCCTGTAAGTGTTGACGACAGCCAGATCCTATGATTGGTCTATTCAGACACGTTTCTAGCCGGAGTCGCGGATGCTCGTGATCTGCCCTACTTGGCCTTGACCACGCTCAAGGCCTGCGCGGGCACCAGCGAGAAGTATCCCGGCAGTTCCGGCCCGGCCTTCAGGAAGACATCGTCGACAGTGCCCGTGTCGGCCCGCGCGACCACGATCTTCCAGAAGCCGGCCTGGCCGGCCGGCACGTTGACTTGCTGCGCGTCCGTCGTCTTCGTCGTGGTCAGGAAGGAGGCGATCTCCTTGCCGTCCGGCGAGTAGAGCCTGGCCTGGGCGGTCTCCTCGGGCGCATCCGTCGACAACCAGAACGCGAAGCCGGACACGCCCGCGGGGACTTCGAAATAGGCGGGCGTCGTCTCGCCTAGCATGTGCAGTCCCCTCTCCTCCACTCGTCCATACACGGCCCAGTTGGCGTTCGTCACCTGCAGGCCGAAGCTGGCCGTGCCCGCGGAGACGCTGAGCAGGCAGTACTCCGCCCCAGACGGGAGCGAAACCGGCGCTTCGGTGCTGACCACGCCCTGATCGGCCAACTCGCCACCGGGCGTGTAGAGCTGGTATTTGACCAGGGTGCCGCGCGCCGTTACGTCGCTGAAGGCTACCGCAGCCGGTCTGACCCCGTTCGGCTTGAGGATGATCCGCTGCGAGCCCCGCAGCAGGAAGGGCGCGACCTCCCCGGCATTCGGGACCGAAAGCGTCCTGACGATCAGCTTCTCACCCACACCGGCTGCCCGGTCGCCGCTCTCGGAAGGAGCCAGCGCCAGTGACCCGGCCCAGCGCTTGCTGAACGCAAAGAAGTCCCGGTCCGACAGGTAGAACGAGGACGCTTCCGGCTGGTCGAGCATCTGGAAGTGGCGCAGGTTCCAGTGCAGCGTGGTCAGGTTCGCCCCGAGCATCGCCAGTCGCGCCTTCGCGTCGGGATCGTGGATCTTGGATTCGGCCTGCCGGTACAGCCGCTCCAGCTCCGGGAGGTTGCGGGCGTAGACCTCCGCCATCCGCCTCTCGGATAACTCATATGTTTCAGTGTGATTGGCGTTGAAGTACCTCTCGGTCTCATCATCCAGCAGGCTATAGAAGCGCTTCATCTCCGGCGCACCCTCAGCATAGCACTTCTCGAGGTACTCATTGAAGAGCGCCTCCACGTCGGCATCGGGGTTCCAGGCAAGCTTCGCCAGCAGGTAGTTCATCGGCCCGGCGTAGCCCCAGGCGGGGTTGCCGTAGACATGCACCCCCTTCATCCCGGCCCGCTTCAATCGCGGGTAGAGCCACATGAGGATCTTTAGGCCTGGGGGGTTTACGGCGCCCATCTCATTGTGGACGCAGTTCGGGAGGTCGTAGTACGCGATACGGTCAGTGATCTTGAGCCACTGCGGCACCAATTCCTCCCACTGCTTCCGGATGTCGGGTCGGAAGAGGGTGAACCCATAGTCGAAGCCGGGCGCCCACACGAGGAAGACGTTCGGCGCTAGATGGAAGGGCTTCCGGGGCGGGTAGACGTAGTCGGCATAGACATAGCCGGCCAGGATCTTGTGCGGGTACCTCTGGCCCACGATCTCGGCGACGCGATTGTAGAAGCTGAGGATCGCCGGCGTCACCGAGAGGTCGCCGTTCGGGTCCTTTTCGTACAGCGCCCGGCAGCTAGCGCAGGTGCACCACCCCCCGCCGTCGGACGGTGACAGCGAGTAGCACGTAGCCTCGGGGTTCTCGTCGAAGTAGCTAATCGCGCGCCCGGCAAAGGCCTGAATCAGTCCCTCGTTCGTCGGGCAGAGCTTGGAATACTCGTCGGAGAGCGGCACTCGCACTCCGCCCATCTCCGCGAACCATTCTGGGTGCACCCGGAAGTCGTCCGCCGTCGGCCATTGCCAGTTGTGACTGTGCTCGAGGTAGAGACTCCAGCCCAGTCTCTGCCGCGCCCACCACTGCTTCGTCTCCGGTCTGTCCTCCTGGGTATACGGCAGGCGGCGGTTGAGGAAGAACGGCGCTTCCGTCACGTCGATGTCGGGAACGCTCAAGGCGTCTAGATGCGGTACGTAGTCGCCATGCTCGCCCGGCATCAGCCAGCGCACGCCCAGGTACCTCTCGATGAAGGCATATGTGCCGTTGCGAGTGCCATTGCTGGTCCCGCCCTGTGGCGTCGTCTGGCCCATTGGAGTGTCAGGGCCAACGATGTATAGGTTCTGACCGCGGGTAGCGATGCGGAAGCCCTCCAGGGGCAACCCTTGGGCGGTCACCCCGGCATTCGTGGCACTGGGGCTGGCGCCCAAGGCAATCATCGGCGTCATTGGCGTGTCCACGATGGAAAGCTGGACCCCCGTTACCTCGTGAACGTATCTCTGCAACTCGGAGGCCGCCGCCTTCACGGAGTCAGGAGCGTCCAGCGCGCGGTATATAGGACAGACCGCGGCGCGGTTCATTACGATGGGTACTGCCGCCTGGCAGACCGCCACGCTGGTGATGAGCAGAGCGGCGAGCGCGGTGAAGAATGGTTTCATCCTGCTAGCACTCCCTGAGCTGAGCCATCCACTGCCGAATCCGACACTCGGATCCTTCGGCCGCAGGACGGCGGCGGCCGCTGCCTCCGCCTCCCAACCGCGGCTCACTTCTGTTCTGTCGTACCCCGAGAAAAACCTCTGCCTGCCCACCATGGGCCGATGGAGCCGGGCCGTCGGACGGCGCTGGAGAAAAAAGGAGACAGTCCCGGCACTATTGCCGGGACTGTCGGTCAGGCAACTGCAGAGAGACGAAGCGCGGCCGGCTAGCCGCAGGCCTTGGGGTTGAGTCCGAAAGCCCCCCACATCCCGCAGATGCCGTCCTGGAAGCCACCCCAGGTATCGCGCTTCGCCAGCGCCGCTCCCACTGCAGGGTTGCCGTAGCACTGCCAGCGATAAGCGCCGCCCATCGGACCGTAGTTGTTGAGGATGCTCTCGGAGTTGTACCAGGAGGCATGGCCGTCCGCGAAGCCGACGTTGCTGCCGCCCAGATGTCGAGCGTATCCCCACTTCTTCCGCTGCTCGGT
>JBEKKD010000207.1:0-7273 GCA_050010895.1 Armatimonadota bacterium | reverse complement strand
TGTGCAGTCGCTTGCGCCGGGTCAGTTTCCAGACGCGTTCAATGGGATTGAGCTCCGGGCTATAGGGAGGCAGGAAATCCAAAGCGAACTCCGGGGCCTGGGCGTCTCGCCAGGCCTGATGCAGGGTGGCGTAATGGAACTTGGCGTTGTCCGCGATCACGACGGTGCGGCCTCCCCGATGGCGGCGGGATCGGCGGCTGCGGGCAGAGAGCTGCTGCAGGAAGTCCAGGCAGGTCTGGCCATTGAAGCTGTCCGTCTCGCGGCGGTAGACGAAGGCCCCATCCCGCAACCGCACCGCCCCCCAATAGCCCACGCTCTTGCGTGTGGGATAGTGCAGCAGCACGGGGTCGTGCACCTCCGGCGGCACCCACATGCGGCAGCGCGAACCATATTGGGCGAAGCGCACCTCGTCCATTGCCCACAGATCAATGAGAGGATTCTGCAGCATTGTCCTGAGTTTTTTTGTGGGCCTGCTGGCGCCCCGGGTCTGCCTTCGCCACGACTCCCCGCGGTTTGCGCAGGCGGAACTGCAGTCGGCGGAACAGCCTCTGGCACTGCCGCACCCCCAGCGCGATGCCGTAGCGCTGCTCCAGGTAGAACGAGAGGGTCCTGCCATCCCACAGGTTGGCCTCCAGCCCCGCAGCCGTCGGTGCTTCCCGCAAGATCCGGCCAATCTCCTCCAGTTGCTGCTCGTTCAGTCGCGGCGGTCGACCTGCCCGTTCCCCTTCGGTCAGACCGGCCAGACCGGCTTCCTCGAAGTGGCGCACCCAGTATTCCACCGTGCGCGGCGCGTCTCCCAGCAGATGGGCCACTTGGGGGCAACTCATTCCCTGGGCTACCAGCAACACGCCATGCAGTCGGTGGTCATAGCGAGACTCCTCGGAGCGCCGGATCTCGTCCTGCAATCCAAGCACGATCAGCTCGGGTTGGGAAATGGTTAGTCGTCTCATGCGGCAAGGGTATCACAAAACCTACCTGATGCGCAATTATTTATGACGCTATGTATAGTCGGGCGCAGCTATCTTAGGGCAGTGTGGCGGCGGATCATCGGGAGGCCATCGGAGGCAAGCGATGCAGGAGAGGGATTGAGCTACCGGGTGGCCGCGTTTGGTCTGGTGGGAGGATTCGGGTTCCTTATCTGGTTCGGCGTTTACGCCGGTCTCAGCCTGCCTCTAGCCATTCTCTACTTCGCGATCTACGCCCTGCTGTGCCTGGCCGTAGCGAGGCTGCGGGCGGAGTTCGGGTCCCCCGTCCACGATCTCTACGGTGCCGGCCCGGGGCAAACGATCGTCTACGTTGTCGGTACGGGCAACATACGCCAGCAAGACCTGGTAATCCTGAGCATCCTATGGTGGTTCAACCGCACCTACATCGACCACCCTATCGGCACAACCCTTGAAGGACTGCAGATGGCAAATCGCAGCCGTTCGTCCAGCAGAGCATTGGTGTGGGCAATCGCGCTGGCGACGATTATCAGCGTAGTTGCCTTCTTCTGGGCTTGGCTATACTACGCCTATGCGACGGGAGTAGCCTCTAAGTGGGCCGGCGGAGACTGGCGGGGAGATGAGATGATGCAGAGCTTGCAGGGCTGGGTCCAGAACCCTACTCAGTCGAATCCCGGGGCCCTGCTCGGTGTAGGCGTGGGCTGTGCTGCTACCATGCTACTGGCATTGGCCCGAACGACGTTCATCGGATGGCCCTTCCATCCAGTTGCATACGCGCTTTCCGCGAACTGGTTTGCCCACCTTGTGTGGCTGCCGATGCTCATCGCGTGGGCAGCGAAATCCCTAACACTGCGGTACGGTGGCCTGCAGACCTACCGGAAGGCGCTCCCCCTCTTCTATGGCCTGATTCTGGGCGAGAGTGTAATCGGCTGTGGCTGGTCGGTTATCGGCCTGCTTACCGGCCGGCAGACGTACAGCTTCTGGGGGCTATAGACACAGTCCTGCCCGGTGACTCATTCTGTCGCTGTCAAGGGCCCGTGAAGCCGGTCTAACATCACGTCGCCAATCGGAAGGCGGTCTGGGTGTCAAGTAGCGATGGGACACCCCTGAGCGGCTCTTGAGCTTGTGCGCGGGCGGGGATCATTCTACCTGCAGTGGTTGCTTCGTCGTAGAACCGCCCCAGCCTTGCTCTGACGGCATCCCGTGGTGTATCGTGGGCACTCTATTTCCCTGGAGGATGAACCCACGTGGAAGCAGCTGAGACGGCGGTCTGCCTGGTGATGAAGGCGGTGTTGTTGAGTGCTCGGTGGGCGGGCCGGGCACGACGACTGGGCCTGGAGCAGGCGGCGAAGGCTGCCGGCGAGGGGGCAAAGGCGCAGTCCGACGACGTGATGCTGCGGGACACCATCGAGTTTCTGCTGGAGCGGCTCGCCTGTGCGGAACGTCGCCTGCAGGCCGCCCACCTCCGGAAACCTTACTCCCTGGCAGAGCGGCTACACATTTTGTGGTGCATCGAATACGTGCGCCACGAGGCGTGCGTTGCGAATCTCTGAACGCGTTGGTCACGCAGTAAGAGCAGGCGATGCCCCCACATCGCCTGAGGCCAACCTGGCAGGCGGCGGACAAGGAGGAAGAGGCCGTCTGAAGCCCAGGGGGACAAGGGGAGCTTAGAGTCCATCCCATTGATGCTAAGCGTCCTCCGGCCTGAGATCGGTATGGCTACGTGCAGAAATCCCCGGTGACATGCCCTTATGCACAGCCGACCGCCAAATGATGGGAATGGTCGGAGACGGAGTGTAGCGCGAGCAAGTATTCGTAGCGCCAAAAGCCCAGACGTGTGGGTGAACCCCACTGGCTTCAGGGGAGTGAGCCATGGGACTTCGTCGGCGGTTGTGAGTCAACCGTACGGGTATCAGGGGAGGCCTAACCCGGTCGTAAAGGCGCAACGCATGAACGTGGGAACCGTCATCTTCGGTCCAATCAGGACTGGGCCACCTGCGGCTGAAGTGAAGATGGCGGGGCGGAGTGGCCGTAGTAGGCGTGGAGCCGAAGGGCCACAGTTCGGGATAGAGACACGGCCTGTTTCAGCGGAATGCCAAGAGACTTGTATGGTGATTACCGCAAGGAGACAGACGCGCCTCGCCGGGAAGGCTGGTCAGTGCTGGACAGCCAACCTGGTCAATCCCGAACGGAGAGCCGTATGACGGGAAACTGTCACGTACGGTTCGGGAGGGGGCGTGCGGAAACACGTCGCGTACCGCGAAAGGTGCGCCGCACGCCTACCTCACTCCTATCGTCGTCCAGTCCGGGCGGACGAGGCGGAGTATGAGGGGCGGACGGCGAGCGGTGGGGAGATGATGAGAGGGGATCAACAGCCGTAAGGTCATCCGCAGATGAACGCGAGCCGCGCGCTTCGCTTGCGCGGCTGCGATGGACGCGGATGGCGCTGCTGCGCAGCGCGGGGGCGTCGGTGCTGAAGCAACGACGAACGAAACGGCGTGATCCTTCGCTGCGCTCAGGATGACAACTGAGCGCAGTGTCGCGTGTGAGTCCCAGTGCGGCGGGCGTGGGAACGCCCGCCGCACGGTTGAGGAGGCCGCTATGGCTCATCCGGAGTCGAGTCGATTCGTGCCGATACGGGAGGCGTTGTGCGCGGCGCTGGCTGAGGCGCCGGCGCTGGCAGATGTGAAGGTGGTGATGCGGGATCGAGAGGGGCTGGCGCGGTTGCCGGCGTCGCAGTATCCCGCGCTCGGGGTGTTCTTCGCCGATCCCGCGGGCGCGGAGCGGCCGCGATGGGCAGCGAACTCACGCGATCACAGCTACTACTTCGAGGTGCACGTGGCAGTGCGGTCGCTGGAGAGCGGGCAGGCGAGCGAGGATCTGCTGCTCGCATATGTCGAGGCGGTGGAGGACGCGCTGCGGGAGACGCCGACGCTGGGCGGGCTGGTGTCGTTCATGTCGGCGACGCTGGTGAGGCGGGCGCGGGTGAAGGTGGAGTCGTACTGGCACTCGCAGGGAGTGCTGATGGTGGGGTGCGAGCAGAAGGTGACGTAACGGCGGATAGCGGCGGGCGGGGGAATGCCCGCCCTACAGCTCAACATCATCGCGATCAAGGTTTAGGCCGTACACGGCGCAGAAGGCCCCCAGACGGGGTTTCTGCTGCCAAACGTGATGTTTGCGTCCAACTTCGAACGCAAACATCTTTAGAGGAGGTTCACATGTCGCGAATGGGACAGCTTGGCGCGGTTGGGTTGGCGCTGGAATCGACGTGGGGTCAGCCGGCGGCGGCGAGCACGTATCTGGAGGTGACGCACGCCGACATCAAGCCGGTGATCGGCTATGAGGTGATGAACACGGTGCGCGGGACGCGGGCGCGGAGGCGGGTGCGGGCGGGAGCGATGGTGTGCTCGGGCCCGATCAGCTTCGACGTCTGCGCGGGCGCGATAGGCGAGGCGCTGAAGGCGACGTTCGGGACGGTGACCACGACGCTGGTGGCGTCGTCCGGCGGGAACGCGGTCTACCAGCATACGTTCACGCGATGCGACACGACGTTTCTGCCGTCGCTGACGGTGGAGCAGAACATGGGTGGGCTGACCAGCCGGCGGGTGGCGGGTGTGAGAGTGAATCAGCTCTCGCTGACGCTGGCGCCGGGGCGCACGGTGACTGCCGATCTCGACTGTCGCGGGAGAGAGCAGACGCTGATCACTCCCAGCGCCCCGAGCTATACATCGGACCAGCCGCTGCATCATGCGGGGTTCACGGCCACGGCGGACAACCAGGCGCTGGATGTCGAGGAGCTGTTGGTGCGGTTCGACAACGGGCTGGTGGACGACATCTGGACGGCCGGCGCGGCGGGGAAGCTGGGCAGGCTGCCGGCGGGCGCGTTCTCGGTGGGCGGGCGGTTCACGATGGCGTTCGAGTCCACGGCCGCGCACGACGCGTTCGTGAACGGGACAGCGACGAACATCGGGCTGAAGGTCGCGGGCGCGAGCGTGGTCGGCACATGGGGGTATGGGATCGAGATCGCGCTGCCGAGCGTGCGGTGTTTCTCGGCGAATGTGCCGCTGGCGCCGGGGCGATTGGTGTACGACATCGCGTTCGAGGCGCTGCTGGATACGAGTCAGCAGCCGGGGCTGGACGCGCAGGTGCGGTTGTGGAATGCGAAGGCGAGCTACTGAGCGCACCGCAGATTACACAGATTTGAACCACAGATGAACGCGAGCCGCGCGCTTCGCTTGCGCGGCTGTGACGGACACGGATGGCGCTGCTTCGCAGCGCAGATCGTGAGGAGATCATGGAGGCGGTTCAGTCGCTATCGCAGCGAGTGGATCTGACGCAGCTTGGGATCTGGGGGCAGCCGGTTCGGGTGGAGTTCGGCGGGCGGTATGAGGATGTGTGGGTGCAGACGCTGGGCGATCGGACTGAGGCAATAGAGCGCGGGCACGAGGCGATGCAGCGGAAGCTGCTGGAGTTCCGGCCGGGGAGCGAACGGTTGGAGGTGCTGACGGAGGCGCTGATGCTGTCGCCGCTCGCGGATTTGGTCGAGCTTGCGCTGGAGGGAGAGCGGCCGCAGATGGAGGCGCGGCTGCGACGCGAGATGCCCGACCCGGTCTCCCCGAGGCAGGATGTCGCAGCCGGAGAGGGCGAGGCGGAGTTCGCGCGGCGGGTGGAAGAACATCGGGTGCGGCGCCAGTCACTCGCTGAGGCGCGGGCGGAGAAACTGCAGGAGGGGCTGGACGCGCGGAGAGCAGAGCTGTCGGCGATGGAGCGCGCGGAACTGGCGCAACTGGCGCGGCCGCGGCGGATCGATGCGGAGTGCTGGAACGCGTTCGCGCTGGCGTGCGATGACTGGGTGCTGCTGCGCGCGGTGCGGCGGGCGGAGGATCACGAGCGGCAGTACTTCGACAGCGTCGAGGTCGTGCACGCACTGCACCCGGCGGTGAAGGAGCAACTGCGGCGGGCGTATCGCGCGCTCGAGCCGGCAGATACGCCCTCACTCCCAAAAGGCTGAGCGCGCACCCGGGATTCCAGTTGAATGACGCGATCTGCCGGCGCTATCCCGGCGCGTATCAGCATCCGCTGGACCCGGAAGTGATGCGGTTGCCGTGGTGGTTGAAGGAGGCGATCGCGATGCTGGAGGACGACGGCTAGACGCAGATGAACGCGGATGGACACGGATTGGCACAAATGGCCCGCCTTCGGCGAGCAGAAGCGGCCTAACCACAGAGACATAGGGGCACAGAGAAATGCCACGTTCGGGGTTCTCGATGAATGACTCAACGCCGATGCAGCCATTGATTGGCGGGACGGCGCTGGGGGAGGCGGCGGAGGCGATGCTGGCGGCGTCGCGGGCACTGACCGCGGCCGCGAGTACGGGGCCGGGGATCGGCGCGAATGACACGCGCTCGCGGGAGATGACGGCGGATGCAGTGGAGGCGGGCGTGCTGCGGGCGCTGCGGCGGGACAGCCTGCTGGGCGATTCGGCATCGGGCGGCGCGGCGGCGACGTCGCTGTTCGGCCTGCCGACCAGCAGGGGCATCCCGGGCACGAGCTATGGGCGGATGGGCGCGACGCTGACCGGGCAGGGCGCGAAGTCACAGGTGTACGGGACAATCGGCGGCGCGCTGGGGTTCGCAGTGGGTGGACCGCTGGGGGCGTTCGTGGGCGGGATGCTGGGCGGCCTGATCGGCGATGATGGTGGTGACAACGGAGCGGATCAGGCGCGGCAGCAGGAGCAGCTCGCGCAGCAGTGGCTGAACACGCCGGAGGGATTCGAAGGCGAGGCCTATCTCTACAACCTGGTGTTGGGCAGCCGGCCGAGCGCGTTCGGCGGGCTGACTTCAGCCGCGGCGTCGAGTGCGGGGGCGTCGAGCGCGCGGGTGTCCGCGAATTCGGTGGTGGTGAACTTCTCGCCGGGCGCGGTGCAGATCACCGGCGGCGCGGATGCCGGGGAGCGCGCGGCGCGGGCGTTCGCGGGCGAGTTGGGGAGGGTGCTGCGGTTGAATAGCGTGGTGGTGCCGGCGGCGGGGTGGGGGGATGTGTAGGACGGCGATTGTAGAGGAGGCGAGGAGGCGAAGAAGCGGAGGGATGCAGGTCGCCGGGAGGGCTCGGCTCCCACAGAACGGAGGGGCATCGGCACTCCGGCCGGCGGCGCAGCCGACGGCGCCGCTGAAGTACCGACGCAACGAACAGTCCGACGCAACGGGCCGATTCGGTTTCGGGATTGGAAATCCCGAAACACCGGGAACCCACAGACGTTTCGGGACTGAAGTCCCGAAACACCAAGCGTGAAGGCACAGACACGCAGGGGAACGGCGTGATCCCCGCCC
>JBEKKD010000206.1:0-7283 GCA_050010895.1 Armatimonadota bacterium | reverse complement strand
CACGCGTCCTTCGACATCCGCGTTCAGGCCAAAGGCGACCTCCACGTGGACGACCATCACCTGGTCGAAGACGTCGGCATCGTCCTCGGCCTCGCGCTCAAGGAAGCCCTGGGCAAGAAAGAAGGCATCGCTCGGTATGGCTGGTGCATCGCGCCCATGGACGAATCATTGGTGATGTGTGCGCTCGACCTGGGCGGACGGCCCTATCTCGCGTACGGCCTGGAGCTTCCCGCCAGGCGGGTGAAGCAGTTCGACACCGAGTTGATCGAGGAGTTCTTCCGCGCCTTCGTCAACTCGGCTGGCATGAATCTGCACGTGAAGCAGATGGCAGGGCGGAACACGCATCACCTCATCGAGGCCGCCTTCAAGGCCCTGGCCCGCGCACTGGGACAGGCCGCCGCCGTGACCACCCGCGGTATTCCGTCGACCAAGGGCGTGCTGTAGGAGGCGAGGGGGCGAGGAGGCGACGCCGTTGCTTGCGCGGGGAAGCTCTCAGTGGATCAGCGCGGAGGAGAGGGCGGAGAGGATCTGGTGAGGGGATGCGGGTTTGTGGATGTAGTCGCTGACGCCGAGGGCACGCACGACCTGTTCCTCTTCGATGTCGGCACGGCCGGTGAGGACGACGACGGGAATCCCGCTGCGCATGACGTTACGCAGGAAGGCGAGCACGTCGGCACCGTCTCTGAGGGGCAGGCCGAGGTCGAGAAGGACGGCCTGGGGGCCGTCAGGCTCGGGAGCGGTGAGGGCGACCATGGCGGCGATGCCATTGCGCGCCGGCAGTACCTCGTAGCCGTGCCTGGTGAGCAACTCCGTCAGCAGGGCGAGGACTTCGGGCTCGTCTTCAGCGATCAGCACGCGTGTTGGCCTGGCCGACCCGCCTGGCGGCCGAGCATCATCGGACATACGAACCCCCCGTCTGGCGGCACACGGCGTCGCACTGACGCTCAGGATGGAACTCAGGGAGGCACGCTCGCGTCGGTCGGCAGCGCGCCAGGACGAATGGGATCAGGTTCTACCGATCGACGTCCAAGACCTCTCGGACTCAGCAGATCGCTTGCCTGTAGGGGCGCGATCGGCAGGCGGAGCAGCTACCGCGCGCCGATGGATGCGCCTTTCCGGTCTCTGCTGAGCACGTCTTCCACTACCTGGAGCAGCTTGCGCGCGGAGACGGGCTTGGCCAGGAACGCGCTGATCTGGAGGCCGCGCGCGCTGATGTCGGCTTCGAGGTCGGGCCGGCCGGTGAGGACGATGACGGGGATGCGGTTGGTGGCGCCGCTTTTCCTGAGTATGGTGAGGAACTCGATGCCGCCGTACCTGGGCAGCCCGAGGTCGAGGACGATGAGTGCCGGGTTGCAGCCATCGGGCGCCATGATGGCGGCGATGGCCTCGCTCTCGTCGGAGGCGATGCCGACGCGATAGCCGGCTCCCTCGAGGATGTCGCCAAGGAGGGCGCCGATCTCAGGGTCGTCGTCAATCACCAGGATGAAGGCGCGATCCTGAGCGGGCTTTCCGCGCAGTCGGTTCTGGGCGTGCAGGGCGCGCTCGAGCTGGCGCGGCGCAAGGGCTCCCATTTCCAGGAGCACCTGGCCGAGCTGCTCGCCGCTCACCTTCTGCCGGTAAAGCGCCTCGTTGAGATCTTCGGATGTAATGGCTCCGCTGGCCAGCAGTAGCTGCCCTAGCAGGGCACACGCTTCATGGTCACTCATCGTGCGTCCCCGATCGGACGTCGGAAACTGTTTGCAGTCTGTTTCTTCCATGGTTTTGGCGGAAGACGTGACATTTTCGGAGGCGAAGGGCCCGAGAAGCGCTCCCACCCCACCTCGCCGGGGCTTCGTGGCGCAGGTTGTCGCTCCTGCGGGGCGAGCACAGGCGGCTCGCCATGACAGATGCGGGTGTCGGGGCTGAAGTGCCGACGCAGCGGCGGCTAGCGGTTCTATTGGCGGGGAGTTCGCACGCGCTGTTCTGCTGCGGCGAGACGGGAGAGGACGCGGGTTTTGCCCAGGACTGAGATAAGTTCGAAGAGGCCGGGGCCGACGGTGCGGCCGGTGATGGCAAGCCGGGCGGTGTGGATGACGGGGCCGGCGCTGCCGAGACTGTCACCGACTGAGCGAACGGCGGCCTCGATGGCAGGGGCTTCGAAGGTGGGAGCGGCTTCGAGGGCGGCGCGGACGGCGGCGAGCAGGTCGGCCGCGCCTTCGCGCCGGAACCACTTCTTCTCGCCTTTCTCGTCGTAGCTCTCCGGATCGCGGAAGAAGAAGTCGATGAGCTGGGGGATCTCGGCGAGGGTTTTGGCGCGCTCCTGCTCGAGGAGGAGGGCGCTGCGGATGTAGGCGGCCTCGAACGCGGAGAGGTCGAGGCCCGCTTTCTCAAGAAAGGGCATGGCGAGGGCGACGTAATCGTCGGGCGGAAGCTGGCGGATGTACATGCCGTTCATCCACTTGAGCTTCTCGATGTCGAAGACGGCACCAGACTTACCGATGCCATCGAGCGAGAACTCCTTGGTCATTTCGTCGCGGCTCATGATCTCGCGATCTCCGCCGGGCGACCAGCCGAGGAGGGCGATGAAGTTGACGAGCGCTTCCGGCAGGTAGCCCATCTCGCGGTACTCAGTGATAGAGGTGGCGCCGTGGCGCTTGGACATCTTCGAGCGATCGGGCGCGAGGATGAGGGGAATGTGGGCGAACTCCGGTGTTTCCCAGCTCATTGCCCGATAGATGTGAAGCTGGCGGGGGGTGGCGGAGATGATGTCCTCGCCGCGGAGGATGTGGGAGATGCGCATGTCGTGGTCGTCAACGACGACGGCGAGGAGATAGGTCGGGAAGCCGTCGGCTTTGACCAGCACGAAGTCATCGAGTAGGCTGTTCTCGAAGGAGACGTCGCCGCGGATGAGATCGGACCAGGCGACGGCGCCTTCGTCGGGGACGCGGAAGCGGAGCGCGTGGGGGCGGTTCTCGGCGTCGAGGCGGGCGCGCTCCTGGGGGGTCAGGCTGAGGCAGCGGCGATCGTAGCGCGGAGGGAGGCCCTTGGCCTGCATCTCCTTGCGCCGCGCTTCGAGCTCCTGAGCGGTGCAGTAGCAGGGGTAGACGAGGCCGCGGGCGATCATGTCGCCAGCCACTTCGCGGTAGCGGTCGAGCTTCCGGGACTGGAAGTAGGGGCCGTAGGGGCCACCGACCTCGGGGCCTTCGTCCCAGTCGATACCGAGCCAGCGGAGGCCGGCGAAGATATCCTGTGCGAACTCGTCGGACGAGCGCTGCTGGTCGGAGTCTTCGATCCGCAATATGAATGTGCCGCCGGAGCGGCGGGCAAAGAGCCAGTTGTAGAGGGTGGTGCGCGCGGTGCCGATATGGAGCCGCCCGGTTGGGGAGGGGGCCATGCGGACGCGGATGGGTGTAGCCATGTGGTCTCCGGGTGTGGGTGTGGACTCAGATTACGCAGATTGTAGCAGATTAGCCGCCCGCGATGACAGGAGGAGTGGCGGGCGCGAGGCGGATGCCGATTGCGAATGGGGGGAACGGCGTGATTCCCGCTTGAGGCGGGCAGGCTTCGCTTCGCTCAGAATGACAGTATGGGGGGCAGGAGACACGCTCCTGCCCTACGCGCTGAACGGCGAGATTGCCACGCGCGCCTGGGCTCTGGCGAGCCCAGGCGGCTCGCAATGACAGGCTGCGGCGTCGGGGCTGAAGCACCGACGCAACGGCCTCATCCCTCAGGACAAGTGATCGGAAAGCCGGCCTTCTCTCGCAGGCGCGGGTAGGCGTAGTCGAGGAGGAGCTGCATATTGCGGACGTCTTCTCTGTTGTAGGCGAGGAGGAGGTCGAGGGCTTCCTGGCTGCCGCGTTCCCATTCGCGCCAGAGTCGGACGGCGTCCCAGCCGTCGAGGCCCTCGGTTTCGGGGGCGCGAGTGATGCCGAGACGGCGCTCGATGCTCTTGAGGCCGCCGGTGAGGCCGAGGCGGCGCAAGGCGTGGCAGAGGTCGATGTGGAGGTGATCGAACGCCAGGTCGGGGAAGCGGCGGCAGAGGAACGGGACGTCGAAGCAGCTTCCGAAGAAGGTGACGATGAGGCCGTACCCGCCGATATCCTCACAGAACTGCTCGAGGTCTTTGCCTTTCTGATAGACGCGGATGTCGCGACCGTCGGAGAGGCCGATGATGGTGACATCATCGCCGTCGAGAGATGTGGTTTCGATGTCGAGGTAGGCGATGCGGTCGACGAATTCGGGGTAGGCGCGCCAGTGCTCGCGGCGAGCGAGGCGGGAGGCGAAGAAGCGATGGTCGCTCCGATCGAGCCGCAGGAGCGACTCCTCCACGGACCGAGCGATGCGCGCGGTGGCGGCCGCGGAGAGGCCGGCGGCGGATGGATCGGCGAGGAAGCTGCGCCAGGAGGTGACGCCCGCGCTCCAGATGCGCTGCTCGGTCTTGGCGCCGACGCCGGGGATGTGGATGAAGCTGGCGTTCAGCATACGATGGGCCTATGGGCCGCCATGCTGTTGGGCGCGCCTCATGATGGCTACTGCAGCGATCATGACGATGGCGGCGACAACGAAAAGACGGACTAGGACACCAAGGACGTGAGCGGGACTCCCGCGATTGCTTCCGGGGCCAGCAGTTGTGGTTCGACTGACCTCGATGGGATTCAACTGCCCGGCGGGCTCGGAGGCGCTGTAGCGGTCCACCGCGCGAGTCGATGTGCGCGGCCGCGTGGTGCCGGCGCGGCGGGCGGCGCGCTGAAGGTTCGGGAGGATGACGGACATGAGTATGCCGATAACGGCGACGATAATCATGCGTTCGTGTGGCGAGGTGTTCCGCTTTGGTCTGGACATGTTGGCCTCCGTGGGGAGGGAGATGCAGGTTAGGGAGATTGTACCATATGGCGAGGAGTCGAGGAGGCGAAGAGTCGAGGAGTGGTTAAGTCGGCTTCGCCAACTGCCATGGCGGCCCTGGCGGGCCTAGCCAGCGGAGGGAACGGCTATGACGCAGATGACGCAGATTTGACGGAGATTCCGCAGATGCTTTCTTTCGCCCCTGCGGGGCGAAGCTGGGGTGCAGCCGAGATTGCCACGCGCGGTGAGTTCCTGGCGGGCCTCACCGGCTCGCAATGACAGGCCGGGGGGCGCCGCGAAACTACTCTGGGTCGCCCCGGACATGCTCTTCGACGGCGTGGATGAGGGCGTCGAGGAGGTTGGCCTCGGCGACTGCGGCGGCCGGTTTTCCCTGGACGAAGATCACACCTTTGCCGCTGCCTCCGGCGATGCCGACGTCGGCGTCGCGGGCCTCACCGGGGCCGTTGACGGCGCAGCCCATGACGGCGACGCGGAGGGATTTGCCTTCGCGGCGAAGTTGGCGATCGATGGGGCGCAGGCGCTCTTCGGCGGCGCGGGCGAGGCCGGAGAGGTCGAGACGGCAGCGCCCGCAGGTGGGACAGGTGACGAGGATGACTCCGGCCTTATCGATCTCCAGAGATGCCAGGATCTCGCGCCCGACGCGCACCTGAAGCGCCGCATCGCCGGTGAGGGAGACGCGGATGGTGTCGCCGAGGCCGTCTTTGAGGAGCAGGCCGATACCAATGGCGGAGCGAGCGATTCCCGATGGCGGCAGACCGGCCTCGGTGATCCCGAGGTGGAGGGGGTAGTCGCGCTGTTCGCTGAAGCGGCGGTTCGCGAGCCAGGTGGTGCGGAGGTCGAATGCCTTGAGGGAGACGACGATGTCGCGAAAGCTGAGGTGCTCGAGGAGCTCGACGTGGCCGATGGCGGTTTCGACCATGGCGGCGGCGAGGTGCTCTTCGACGTCGCCTTCGCCCTGGTGTCGAGCGCGGATGGCCTCGGGTACCGAGCCCGCGTTGACGCCGACGCGAATGGGGATGCCCTTGTCAGCGGCGGCTGCGGCGAGATCGCGGACGTGCTCCTGGCGGCTCAGATTGCCGGGGTTGATGCGGATCTTGTCGACGCCCTGGCGGATGGCTTCGAGGGCGAGCAGGTAGTCGAAGTGGATGTCCGCGACGAGGGGGATGGCGATCTGTGACTTGATGCTCCCGAGCGCCTGTGCCGCTTCCATGTCTGGGACGGCGACGCGGATGATGTCGCAGCCGGCGGCCTCGAGGTCGTGGATCTGCGCGACCGTGGAGGCGACGTTGCGGGTATCGGTGTCGGTCATCGCCTGGACGGTGATGGGCGCGCCGCCGCCGATCTGGAGGGAGGCGATTTTGATTGGGCGGGTGGGCATGTAACGCAGATCACCCTTCGGCTTCGCTCAGGGCAGGCTCCGATCTGGCGAAGATCGCGCAGATGATATCACATCGTGCTTCGCGCGGGAAACGCGGTGAAGCGGAGTGGCGTCCGCGGGGCGGACGCCGATTATTGTACGGATTCCTCACTTCGTTCGGAATGACAGATGGAGCGCAACCGAGATTGCCACGCGCGCTTTGGCTCGGGTCGGGCCAAGGCGGCTCGCAATGACAGTACCGCTTTGCCCAGAATGACAATGATCGCTCAGGATGACAGTGAGGCTACAGGTAGCGCTGGAAGAAGGCGACGATTTCCTTTCGCATTTCGGGGGTTTCCATGTGGCCGACGTCCCAGCGAAGGAGTTTCCAGTGGTCGGGGGCGGCGGCAGCAGCGTAGACCTCCTGGAGTTCGGCATCGATGCGATCGAGGCCGGCGGGAGGGGTGAGGTTGTCGAGATTGCCAGCGAGGCTGAGGTGGGGCCGGGGCGCGATGAGGCAGTTGATCCGGGCAGCAGTGAAGTGCTTCAGCAGCGAGGGCACGTAGTAGTAGATGCCGTGGCCTTTGAGGTTGCCGGTCTCCATCAGCGCCTGGAAGTCGGTAAGGCAGCAGATGTCGATACAGACCTTGATGCGCTGGTCGAGCGCGGCGACCCACCAGGCCATGGTGCTGCCCATGGAAATGCCGACTGTGCCGAGACGAGAGGCATCCACCTCCGGGCGAGAGGCGAGGTAATCAATGCCCCGGATGGAGTCGTAGACCATCATGCCCCAGAGGACCCGGCCGTGCCAGAGCATGTCCTTGAAGGCGTCGAGCTCGGTACGTGTGGCGCGCTCGCCGAAGACCCAGGTGTCCATGCAGAGAGCGCAGTAGCCCATCGATGTCAGGAGTTCAGCGTAGGGAGGCGTCTGAAGCGCGTCGCGGCCGTCGATCAGCTCATCCTTGCCGAGCCTGTAGGCGCCGCCATGGGCGTGGTTGTAGAGGATGGCCGGGGCCTTGCCGGCGAGGTGTTTCGGCCGCGCGAAATACGCCGGGACCGGCTCGATGCCGTTGAGGTCGAGGAT
>JBEKKD010000205.1:0-10715 GCA_050010895.1 Armatimonadota bacterium | reverse complement strand
CGCACCGACCCCGGCCTGTCATTGCGAGCCGGTGAGGCCCGACAGGGACTCACCGCGCGTGGCAATCTCGCCAGCCGCCCGTCACGGAGACGCCTTGCTCGCCTGGCCTTCGGTCAGTGCCGGCGCGGCTTCGCAGCGGGCGCGCTCTGCTACGACGGCTTCTGGTTCTGAGCCTTCGGCTTGGCGCTGCTGCTCTTGCTGCCGCTGGTGCTCCGGCCGGACTTCGTGCCGGCCGTCGTCTTCGTCTGGCCCGGCGTCCGCGCCATCTGGAGAATCGCCTCCGCTGGGACAACTCGTCCGTTCTTCAGCGTGAAACTCCTTATCCCGTAGAACCACACCTGGTGCGGGCCGAACCATGCGACATTATTCGGCGTGCCGAGGGATGCCGCAAGCTCTTTCGCCGTCATGCCCACTCTTGCAGGCGGCGCGCCCGCCTGTGCCGCGCCGATGCTCACGGGCAAGGGCCTGTCCCACTTGCACCACCCCGCCACCTTTCCGCCGATCAGGGTGATTCGCGAACGCCCGTACACCCACTCCTCGCCGCCGGTCACCGCGACCACGCTCGCGGGCTTCCCCATGAGCCGCTCGACATCAGCCGCACTGGACCCGAAGCCCAGCGACTTCGCATCAACCGCCGCGGGCATCTCTACAGGAGCCGGTACTGCGGCCACCGGGGCTGGCGCCGCTGCAGACTGCGCAGCCGATCCCGGCGCCGCGGCAGCCTCAGGCGGCGCCGTATCTGCGGCCAACGCCGGCAGAGCCAGGAGAGCGAGAGCTACTGCTATCAGCAATACAGTGATCCGTGCCATTCCACACCTTCCACTGTAGTGGTTATGCCATATATCGGCCCGCTCCGGAAGCGCGTTCCCCCCTATTGCTCCATTGCGTTACTCATCTGTAGCTCTGCCCCTCACCGCCTCCAGCACCCTCTCCGCCACCTGGCCGATCGTCAGCCCGCCTGTGTCAATATGCACCGCATCCGGCGCGGCGCGCAGCGGCGAGTGCTCCCGCGTCGTATCTCGGGTGTCACGCCCCTTGATCTCCGCCAGCACCTCGTCGTAACTCGCCGCATAGCCCCTCTGCTTCAGCTCCAGACGCCGCCGCTCGGCGCGCTCTTCAGCAGGCGCGGTGAGGAAGATCTTCACCTCCGCGTCCGGCAGCACCACCGTCTGGATATCCCGCCCCTCCATCACCACGCCGCCGTCCCGCGCCATCTCCTGCTGCAGCGCCACCATCCGCGCGCGCACCTCCGGTATCTCGGAGAGCCTGGAAGCGAGATCGCCGATCTGCTGGGTGCGAATCTCCCCCGTGACGTCCTCGTCCTCGACATAGACCACATTCGCGCCGCCTGGCTGCGGCGCGAGCGTGATCCGCAGCCGGCCGAGCAGCGCCACTGCCGCGGCCGCCTCCGATGTGTCGATCTTCCTCTCGATCGCCGCCCATGCCAGCGCCCGGTACATCGCGCCCGAGTCGATGTACGTGAAGCCGAGCTTCGCTGCCACCATCCTGGCGATGGTGCTCTTACCCGCGGCCACCGGGCCGTCGATAGCGATGCACGGACGTCGTCGGCTCACCGCCCGTACACCTCCTTCGGGTCGAAGACTCGTTCGCCGATCGTCTCCAGGACCTCGCCCGTCACCTTTCGGAAGAAGCACGACCGATATCCCTCGTGGCAGGCCGCGCCCCCGATCTGCTCGATCAGCATCACCAGCGCGTCGCCGTCGCAGTCCAGGCGAATCTCCTTCACTACCTGGTGCCGCCCCGACTGCTCGCCTTTTGTCATCACCTTCCCGCGGGAGCGCAGGAATACGTGCACTTTGCCGGTCTCGACCGTGCACTGCAGCGCTTCCTTGTTCATGTATGCCAGCGTCAGCACATCCTTTGTCTCGTAATCCTGGAAGATCACCGAGACCAGCCCCTTCGCATCCCACTTCAACCAATCAGGGTCCACTGAGACCTCCTGCCCGGTGATAGGGGCGGCGCTCTGCCGCCGCCCGCAAACGCGACCGCCTAGTTCACAGTCACCATCATCCCCACCTTCGTAAACCACCCCACGATCTGCCACAGCACCGCCCCCAGCACGTCACCCATGATGATCCCAAGAAAAAGCGGCCGGAACTGCACGTACCCCCGCAGCCCAGTATATCGTATCGTCACGAGCTTGAACAACCATCCCAGGAACAGGGAGAACCAAAGATTCAGGCTTGCCCACGACGTCGCCATCACGAACCCGAGCGGGTGCACCGGCCACCAGACGAAATTCAGCCTCAACCATGCCAGGACGGCCACCATCCCCGCGCCCACGGCGGTGGCGATATACTGCGTCGCCGTCGGCTGTTCCGGGCTCTGCAGCCGCGTGCCGAGTATCGAGAAGAAGTTGCGGGGGTGGTACATGATCTCGTTCACGTTCCCCACCTGCACCGCCCCGGGGATGTAGAAAGTGAGCAGGAACGCGGGCACGCTCACGATCAGCACGAACAGCAGCGCCACCGTGATCGTCGGCATCAGCCGCCTGCTCGACACCCCCGACAGCTCCGACATCCGGAACGCGTTGAGCATCGACGGCATCAGGAACTCGCGCAGGTCGAATGTCAGCGCGGTGTCGACGAACGTCAGCGCGGTCAGATTCGAGGGCCCCAGCGCATTCGTCCCGCCGAAGAAAAGCAGATAGTCCACCGGCTTGAAGCTGACGTGAATCATCAGCATGCCCGCCTCGGCGATGATCCGCGTCAGCACCAGACAGATGCACATGAAGAACACCAGGAACAGCGGGACGAATTCCGGCGTCATCCCTGCCGCGTGGAGCCAGAAGGCCTGCACGATCAGGCTCGCGATCAGACCCAGCGCCGCGAACCGATAGCTCAGCGGTTCCGAGCTGTCGTCCACCTCCGGCGCGCGCGTGAACGCCTTCCTGAACGCATCCGCAAACGTTCCCCTCAGGAACCAGACCAGTATCGCCGCGATCGTGATCAGCCCGCCCATCTGCTCTTTGTCGCTGATCTCGGAGATCACCCCTCCCCACGAGCTGCCGCCCTCCAGGCCCATCGCGCTCAGCACCACTCCCTGGAGCTTGATGAACACCACCGACGACCAGAACCCGGCCGCGACCTCGAGCGGCAGCAGATACCCGAACCCGATCGCGGAGAAGAAGATGCCGATGAATACCGGCGCCATCGCATTCCACGGGCGGTCCGGCAGCGAGTCGTCCACGTTGAAGAACGTCGGAATCGCGGGGAGCGCGGGGAAGTTCCGATGCAGGCCATTGATGATGTGCACCAGGAAGACCGTGCCCGCGCCGATCCACACCAGCCGGTTGCCGAAGAACGAGGCCGACGGCCCCGCCCCATCGTCGCGGAGCACCTCCAGCGGGAACTGCACCAGCGGGAACGCCAGCCGCTCGCGATCCGCCCACTGCTTTCGCACCAGCGCCGCGAACGACGTCATCATCAGCCACAGCGCGAACACGAAGATCGCCCAGTGGGAGAGGGTGTAGAACCAGTCCCCCCAGGGCATCGGCTGCCCCCCCGGCAGCCCCTCCCAGAACCAGTTCGCCGCCTCCTTGTTGTTCAGCCCGAGCCACGGTGGGATGTGATCCCAGAACAGCTTTGCCCACTGGTTCCCCGGGGTGGCGAAGTAGAACCCCGCTGTCGTCATCGGCACCAGGTAGCGCAGCAGCCCGGACGACGGAATGCCGGAGGTCACCATGATGATGACGTAGATGACCGCCAGCTCCTTCGTGCTCATCAGCCCTCGTCCGCGCGTCCGGTGCCAGATCAGGTTGATGAGCGAGAGCAGCAGCAGCACGGCCACCGCGCCCATGGGGAAGTGATTGCCGGCGATGTACGTGTTGCCGATGACGTAGTCGTTGTACGGCGTCAGCGCCGCCAGCCCCCCGGCCAGCACCAGACCGAGCGCGACGCTTCGCCAGGTGATTCCCCTCCCTGATGTCATCGGCGCACTGCCACCATGGTCCCTCGCCTCTGCGCCCCCGCGCTGGGATCCTCTACCCCACCGCGATCGGCCTCACCGCTACCCCTCGCTCCGCCAGATATCGCTTGGTGTCCGCGATCGGATGCGCCGACGCCTCCGCGAAGTGCGCCACGCTGGCAATCAGAGCGGCCTCGCACCGCCCCTCGGTCAGCGCCTGGTAGATGTGCTCCGCGCTCCCCGCGCCGCCGGAAGCGACGACCGGGATGCGCACCGCGTCAGAGATGGTTCGGCATAGCTCAATGTCATAGCCCTGCATTGTGCCGTCGGCGTCCATGCTGTTCAGCACGATCTCTCCCGCGCCCAGGCTTTCGCCTCTCACGGCCCACCCCAGGGCGTCCACACCGGTTGGGACGCGGCCGCCGTTCACGTAGCACTCCCAGCGCGGCTTCCCGGGAGGCGTACCCGTGACCCGCTTGACGTCCAGCGCCAGCACCACGCATTGCGCCCCGAACCGCTCCGCAGCCTCCGTGATCAGCTCCGGCCGCTTGAGCGCACCGCTGTTCACGCTGACCTTGTCCGCACCGGTTTTCAGTACCGCTCGGAAGTCCTCGACGGTGCGGATCCCGCCCCCTACCGTGTACGGGATGAAGACGTGCTCGGCCGTGCGAGCGGCGACATCGAGCACGAACTCGCGCCCTTCATGGGAGGCGGTGATGTCGTAGAACACCAGCTCGTCCACGCCCTCGTCATTGTACCGGCGTCCCAGCTCCACCGGATCGCCCGCATCCACGTGGTCGAAGAACTTGAATCCCTTCACCACCCGGCCCCGGTCCACGTCGAGGCATACGATAATCCGCTTCGCTAGCATGATGCCTTCATCGCCTCCTCCAGGCTCAGCCGCCCCTCGTAGAGCGCGCGACCGATGATCGCCGCCGCCGCGCCCGCGTCCCGCACCGCCTTCACGTCATCGACCGTGGTGATGCCGCCCGAGGCGATGATCGATGCCTCCAGGCTCTCCGCCATCTCCCGCAGCGCCGTCACATTCGGCCCCTGCAGCATCCCATCGCTGCCGATATCCGTGAACACGATCCACTTCACACCCAGCGCCGCCATCTCGCGCCCCAGGTCAACCGCTCGGATGTCGCTCGTTTCCAGCCATCCCCTCACGGCGACTCGGCCATCCCGCGCATCGATGCCCGCCACCAGTGCGTTGCCCAACGCTTCTGCGAAACGCCGCGCGGCTGCCTTGTCCAGAGCAGCCGTCCCGACGATCACGCGATCGACCCCGGACACCAGCGCGCGCCGCGCCATCTCCTCAGTGCGCATCCCTCCGCCAAGCTCGATCGGTATCCGTACCGCGCCGGAAATCCGCTCGACCATCTCCAGGTTCCGCGGCTCGCCTTCCCGCGCCCCGTCGAGATCGACCACGTGCAGACGCGTCGCGCCATGCTCTTCCCAGTGCCTGGCCATTTCGACGGGGTCGTCGCCGAATACCATCTCGCGCGCGTAATCGCCCTGAATGAGGCGCACGCACTTGCCGCCTCGTATGTCGATCGCGGGGATGATCTCCATCGTGGCTATCGGCGCGCGGCCGCGTACGACCGGACCAGGCCGACGAAGTTGGTCAGCATCTTCAGCCCGACCGCGCCGCTCTTCTCGGGGTGGAACTGAGACGCGAACATATTCCCCTCGCCGATCGCGGCGGTGAACCTGACGCCATGATCGCTGTAGATGGTCGTAACACCGGGGTCTTTCGGCGCGCAGTAGTAGGAGTGCACGAAGTACGCCATCGCATCTTCCGGCAGCCCCGTTATCACCGGATGCGTCTTGTTGACACTCAATCCGTTCCACCCCATATGCGGCACCTTCAACCCCGGCTGGCCATCGTGCGCCTCATACGCAGGTCCCCTGAACCGCACTACACTGCCGCGCACGATCCCCAGGCCCGTCACAGGCCCGAACTCCTCGCTCTCTGAGAAGAGAAGCTGCAGCCCCAGGCAGATGCCCAGGAACGGCCGGTCCGCCGCGATCCACTCCTTCACCAGCCCGTCGAACCCCTCCGAGGTCAGCCGCTCCATCGCCTGCCCAAACGCGCCCACTCCCGGAAGCACCAGCCCGTCGGCGTCGTCCGCTCCCGACGGATCGCCGATCACCGCGGCGCGCGCGCCCACCTTCTCCAGCGCTTTCTCGACGCTGCGGAGGTTGCCCATGCCATAGTCTATGATGCGAATCTGTGGGTTCATCGCTGCCACCGCTTTCGTCCTTCTTCGTACGCGTCGCCCCCGTGGCAGTCGTTGATCACCACCACTGGGAAGTCACGCACTTCGAGCCTGCGAATCGCCTCCGTTCCCAGGTCTTCGTAGGCGATCAGATCTGCCGCGACAATGTGCTGCGCCAGCAGCGCGCCCGCGCCGCCGATCCCGCCGAAGTATACCGCCTTGTACTGCTGGATCGCCGCCTTCACGTCAGCCGACCGAGGCCCCTTACCGATCATACCCTTCAGCCCGCGCGCGAGCAGCGTCGGCGCATAGCGATCCATCCGGCCCGCGGTCGTCGGCCCCGCCGCCCCGATGACGCGACCCGACGGCGCCGGAGTCGGCCCTACGTGGTAGATCACCTGTCCGCGGATGTCGAACGGCAGCTCCTCCCCTCTTTCCAGCGCCTCGATCATCCGCTTATGCGCGGCATCGCGGGCAGTGTAGATCACCCCATTCAGCAGCACCTGCTGCCCCGCGCGCAGCCCTACCACCGCCGCTTCCGACAGCGGCGTGGTCACCGTCATAACCTCCGATTGCGAGCAGCAGTCACACATCGCGTTCTCGTCAACCCCAGTGTCATTCCGAGCGAAGCGAGGCCTGCCCGCCTGAGGCGGGAATCCCGCCGTTCCAATGCATGTTGCGTCGGTACTTCAGTGCCGACGCCCCTGGCGAACGCCACCCTACCCCCCATGCCACACAAACGTCGCGCGCCGCGCCGCGTGGCATTGCAGGTTCACCGCGACCGGCAAACTCGCGATGTGGCACGGTCGCGTCTCCACATTTACCGCCAGCGCGGTGATCCGCCCCCCGACCCCCATCGGACCGATCCCCGTCGCGTTCACCAGTTCGAGCAGTTCCGCCTCCAGATTCGCTTCGAGCGTGTTCGCGTGCCGTGTCCCCAGCGGTCGCAGCAGCGCCTTCTTCGCGATCAGCGCGCACTGCTCGAAGTTCCCGCCCAGCCCCACGCCTATCACCAGCGGCGGGCACGCGCTCGCCCCCGCGTCATCCACTCGAGTCTCCCGGAACGATTTCCGTGTGCACGATCGGCGGCGTGTTGTCCCCGGTGTTGCGACGGTCCAGCGGGCTGATCACCACCGACTTCCGCAGATACCCTCGCTCGTACCCTTCGCGCACCCCCTCCTCGATCGCCGCGGCCAGACCCCCGCCGGCCACGTGTACCCGCTCGCCGATCTCCACGAACACCACCGCCAGCCCCGTGTCCTGGCACATCGGGACCGCCTGCTCGGCCGCGAGGGAAGCGTTCTCCAGCAGCCGCGACAGCACGTCCCGGCCAAGCGGCGACTCCTCCCGCTCGCGCGCAGCGGCCAGCGCTGCCACGACATCGGAGGGAAGGACGGTGCACGCCTGAACGCAGAGATCAGCTACCCGGGACCGAATCTCGGCCGCCGCAACATCCCGCACGAAGAATCCTTTCCGCCCATATTATAGCAGGACCCGCAGCCCCGCGGAAGCGAATAGCTCATAGTGGCATAGCCTCGGGCACTCGCAGGCCAGTGGCGTGGGTATGTCGCGAGAGAAGCGAGCGACTACCCGCGTTCGCTCCGAAGGAGCGACTGAGGGAGCGGCTATGCCCTCCCTGCCGCCATGGCGGCCTGCCGAAAGCGGCCTTTCCGTTCGTTGCATCGGTACTTCAGTGCCGACGCCCCCTGTCTGGCAGGACCCGCGCCCCTTCACGCCAAACTCCTCTTCACACATCACGAGCCCCCATCGGAGGTCGCTATGCCCATCGTCGATATGCCGCTCGCAGAACTGAGGCAGTACCAGGGCCGCAACCCGCGCCCCGCAGACTTCGACGCCTACTGGGACGCGGCCCTCGCCGAGATGAAGGCGACGAAGGCCGACGTGGAGCTTGTCGCCTCCGATGTCATCAAGCCCCCGTTCGCCGACTGCTTCGACCTCTACTTCACCGGCGTCGGCGGCGCTCGCGTCCACGCCAAGTACCTTCGACCGAAGAACGCGCCGAAGCCCCATCCCGCCGTCGTGCTTTTCCACGGCTACTCCGGCAGCAGCGGCGACTGGGTCGACAAGCTCGGCTACGTCGCGCTCGGCTTCTCCGTCGCGGCCCTCGACTGCCGTGGCCAGGGCGGCAAGTCCGAAGACACCGGCGGCGTCAAAGGGAACACCCTTCGCGGTCACATCATCCGCGGCCTCGACGACACTGCCGACAAGCTCCTCTTCCGCCAGATCTATCTCGACTGCGCTCAACTCGCCGGCATCGTCATGGAGATGCCCGAGGTGGACGCCACCCGCGTCGGCGCCACCGGCGGCTCCCAGGGCGGCGGGCTCACCCTCGCCTGCGCTGCCCTCGAGCCCCGTATCGCCCGCGCCGCGCCCATCTTTCCCTTCCTCTGCGACTACCTCCGCGTCTGGGAAATGGATCTGGCCGTGGGTGCCTACGAAGAACTGAAGAGCTACTTCCGTCTCTTCGACCCGCGCCACGAGCGAGAGAACGATCTGTGGACGAAGCTCGGATACATCGACAACCAGCACCTCGCCCCGCGGATCACAGCGAAGACCCTCATGCTCACCGGCCTAATGGACACTATCTGCCCGCCATCCACCCAATTCGCAGCCTACAACAGGATCCCCGCGGCCAAGGACCTGATCATCTACCCGGACTTCGGCCACGAAGGCCTCCCCGGAAGCAGCGACATTGTCTTTCGGTTCATGAGCGAACTGTAGATATCTCAGTGGCACAGCCGTCTCTGCTGCGCGGAGGCGGCGGAACCGCTGCCTGTTGCGTCGGTACTTCAGTGCCGACGTCGCGTCCCGGTGTTTCGGGACTTCCGCCGTTCCCTCTGCCTCTTCGCCTCTTCGACTCCTCGCCTGTCCCTGTGCTATAATCCACCATCCGAGGGGAGGGTGGTTTGTTTGACCTGCGCTTGCTAAAACGCGTCGACTGGGCACTATTCGCGGCAGTGCTCGCGCTCTCGCTCTACGGCCTGGCGATGGTCTACTCTGCGACCCGCGCCCCCGAGGCCTCCGGCATCGCCCCTCCCAGCCAGTTCGCATCTGGCTCGTAATCGGCCTTGGCGCCTTCTTCATCACCCTCGTCTGGGAGTACGAGGCCATCGCCCGCTGGCATGTGGTCTGCTACGGCGGAGTCCTGCTGATCCTGCTCGCCGTGCTCACAGCCGGTCACACGGCCATGGGTGGCTCCCGCTGGATCGCCCTCGGCAGCTTTCGCCTGCAGCC
Organism: Armatimonadota bacterium; assembly: GCA_050010895.1. GTDB lineage: Bacteria > Armatimonadota > Hebobacteria > Hebobacterales > Hebobacteraceae > JBEKKD01. Next base: position 1,311 of record JBEKKD010000205.1, on the reverse strand, counting down.
CTCCGAATTCGCCAAGATCGCCGTCATCCTGTCGCTGGCGGCGTTCCTCAGCCGCCGCGGAGATGCGGTGCAGGGGTTTCCACTGCTCCTGAAGTCACTCCTCATCCCCGCCGGCCCCGTGCTCCTGGTTCTGGTGCAGCCTGACTTCGGCACCGCTCTCGTCGTCATCGCCATCTGGTTCGGCGTGCTCTACCTCAGCGGAGCCAGGCCCGCCCATCTCGGGGCCGTGTTCGCGACAGGCCTTCTGCTGTTCCTGCTCATGTGGAATATGGACAAGCTCCCGCTGGAGCGGTTGCCGTCGCCCGCTGCGAAAGTCCTCGCTCACGTCCGCCTCAAGGACTATCAGAAGCGCCGCCTCACCATCTTCATGGACCCCCAGTCCGACCCGCTCGGGTCCGGGTATCATGTCATCCAATCGCGGCTCGCCATCGGCTCGGGAGAGGTCGTCGGACGCGGGCTGTTCCACGGCACGCAGAGCCGTCTGCGCTTCATCCCCGAGCGCCACACCGATTTCATTTTCTCCGTTGTCGGCGAGGAGCTCGGACTGATCGGCGCCGCGGCCATGCTGATGCTCTACTTCTTCCTCTTCTGGCGGGGGCTGCGAATCGCGACGCGCGCCAGAGACCTCCTCGGCACGCTGCTCGCCGCGGGCGCCGCGTCGATGCTCATCTTCCACACCATCGTCAACGTCGGCATGAGCGTCAACATCATGCCCATTACCGGCATCCCGCTGCCATTTGTCAGCTATGGTGGCAGCAATATGCTCGCCAGCTTCGTCGCCTTCGGCCTGCTCCAGAACGTCCATATGAGACGGGACAAGATCATCTTCTGATCGGTCGCCCGATGGCTTTCGCCCAAAGAAGTAAGGGCGAAAGCCATCAGAAGATCAGCGAATGCCTGGAGGAAGACGTTTGCCCAATGTTACTTCATTGGGCGAACGTCCGTAGATAGGGGCTGGCGGCCTCGCGCCGAAACCCAATGGAAACCATCTAATGATTTTCGCCCAAAGAGGTAAGGGCGAAAGCCATCGGAAGACCGGCGAACGTCCGTAGGAGGTGACACGCGCACATGTCCGCTTCGGATGAACTGAAGAGCGAAACCGAGGAACCAAGGCCGGCCGCCGAGGAGACGAAGGAGCCCGAGATCCCCGGTGTCGGCGAGCTGCGGCCGCTGGACGTCTACATGGTGCTGCAGGCCAGCATCGGCCAGTTCTCCAGCGTCGCCTGGCAGATGCTGGGTCTGCACCCCGACCCGTTTACCGGCAGGATGCAGAAAGACATCGGCCAGGCGCGCATCGCCATCGACGTCACC
>JBEKKD010000204.1:0-7286 GCA_050010895.1 Armatimonadota bacterium | reverse complement strand
ATGACACCGACCGGGCACTGGCGCTTCAGCATCTTGCGCATGTACTGGGACGGCGCCGACACGCCGGCGGTGGAATGTCCGGTTGGCGACTTCTTCGCCTGTGGCTGGAACCGATACGCGCAAGTGTCATCCCTCCCCGTGTGCGTGAACCCCGGCAGCGCGTTCAACTGCTACTGGGAGATGCCGTTCCGCACGTCCTGTAAGATCACCATGACCAACATCGCCGAAGAGGAGATGGTTCTCTTCTACCAGGTCAACTATACGCTTACGGAAGTGCCGGATGACTGCGGCTACTTCCACGCTCAGTTCCGCCGAACCAATCCGCTGCCGTACAAGTCCGTCTACACTATCCTGGACGGAGTGAACGGCACGGGCCAGTACGTCGGCACGTACATGGCCTGGGGCGTCAACAACTGCGGCTGGTGGGGCGAGGGCGAAATCAAGTTCTATATGGACGGCGACCGCGATTTCCCCACCATCTGCGGCACGGGGACTGAGGATTACTTCTGCGGCTCCTACAACTTCGATGTCGGCAAGGACAACGGCGGCTATCGGGAATTCACCACGCCCTATGCCGGCCTCGCCCAGGTCATCCGCCCGGACGGCCTCTACTCATCGCAGACCCGCTTCGGCCTCTACCGCTGGCACATCATGGACCCGGTGCGTTTCGAGCGGGATCTGCGCGTCACCATTCAGGCCCTCGGCTGGCGCAGCGGGGGCCGGTACCTGCCGATGCAGGACGATATCTCCAGTGTCGCCTACTGGTACCAGACGCTCCCGACCAGCGCGTTCCCGGCGCTGCCGGATAAGGATTACCTCGAGGTGATATGAGTGGGGCGCAGGGGAGCAGAAACGCGGCCGCGTGTGGCGATGCGCGCGTGAGGTGTCGCGGGACGGCAGGAGAGAATAGTTGAACCACAGATGGACACGGATGAACTCTGATCGCCCGCCCGAGGCGGGCGCAACGGCGACGGCGAACGTCATGAGGGCGAAGAGTCGAGGGGGCGAAGAGTCCCGTTCGCTGCGCTCAGGGTAAACTCCGGGAACGGCGAAGGCACGGCAACGGCGGGATTGCCACGGGGCGGCGAAGGGCCGCCCCTCGCAATGACAAATGGGGGCGGGTAACCAACCCGCCCCACTGGGAGGGGGCAGGAGCGCGCGGCTGCGCCTGTGAATACCAGCTAGCAGAGGTGAGAGCGTGGTCGACATGCGAGCGATTATTCAGGAACGGGCAGAGATGCTGAGCGGGTTTGCTGGCCAGGCCTACGCGGAGGCGACGGCGGAGATGTTGGAGCGGGCTCAGCGGATCGCACAGGGCACGGTGTTCTTCTACGGCAGCACCCCGGTGGAGGTCGGCCTGCGCGACGTCGACTGGGGCGGCGGGCATGTCAAGCATCAGGAGTGGCCGGCGCAACTCAACCGGTTCTTCCACCTCTCACCATTGGCGTCGGCGTACATCAGCACCGGGGATGAGAAGTTCGCGCAGGCCGCCCGCGCCTATATCGAGGATTGGATCGCGTACGACGCCGGTTACGAGAACGCTACGCGCTTCCGCCCAGGTGACAGCGGCCTGAACATGGCCGGTCGCCTTGGCAGCAGCCATTCCTGTGGCTGGACGGGCAGCCTGCCGGCGTTTCTTAAGAGCCCCGCGTTCGATGACGCGTTCCTGGAGACGATGATGGCGTCGATCGGGACGCAGGTAGAGTTCCTCTCGCGGCATCTCACCGGGTGGGGGAACTGGCGGATCGCCGAGCTTGACACCGTCGTGTTTACGACGCTGCGATTGCCATTTCTGCCGGGAGCGAAAGAGCTACTGGGCCTGGGCATCACGGGGATGCGGAACGCGCTCGCCACGCAGTTTCTGCCGGACGGCGTACACGTGGAGCGATCACCGGGCTACCATCACTGGATGGCGGATGTGTTGGCCACCTACTACGATCTCGGCAGGCGCTTTCCGGATGCCAACGCGCACGTCGAAGCCGATATGGTCGTCAAGGCATGGGACTATGCGGCGCAGAGCGACCTATTCGGGGTCAACGACTCGCGTGCGCCGCATCGCGATCCGAAGGTGATGCGCAGTTCCAAGACGCGATTCGAGCTGCTCAAGCGGTTGATGCCCGAGCGTCGGATCAGGCGCGCCGCGCCACTCGAGCAGGTATTTCCCAGGGCGGGGCATGCGTTCTCGCGATCTGCGTGGAAGCCCGGGGCTGACTTCCTGGCATTCGACGCAAGTACGTGGGGCGGCGGGCATTGCCACCTCAGCCGTCTCTCGTTCGTGCTCCGATCCGGCGGCCGGCAGTTGGTCGCAGACCCAGGGATTCTCAACTACGAGATGAGCGATCCTCTCGGCCCGTACGGCAAGTCCACCCGTGCGCACAGCACCATCAGCCTGAATGGCTGGAACCAGTCGGAAGCTGACGCCCAGTTGCTGCGGACGGAGTTCACGCAGCGATCGGCTCTCATCCATGCCAGGTACCAGGGCGGCTACTGGCCGGGAGATTTCGGGTGGAGCTTCATGGAGGGGCACGGGAGTGGGGTACACGGAACGCACGAGCGAGTGCTGTTCTGGGTGAAGGGTGAGTACATCGTCGTGCTGGACGCGGTGCGCTCCGACTCGAAAGCCACGGCCCACAACTCCTGGCAAATGGGGCCAATGGAGGGATGGGCCGGAGACGGCAGCGCTCTGACTTGGCGCTCTCACAACGCAGATACGAATCTACTGATGCAGTTCGCATCCTTCCAGAACGGCCCGGTAGAGATGGAGTGTTTCGAGGGGAGCCGCGATCCGCTGCGAGGTTGGGTTGGGCATCGCGGTGATGACGCGCTGCCGGCCCCGCTGGTGGAGTTCCGATATCCGGTAGAGGGCGGCGCGGCGGTGACTGCAGCGCTGCTCGTGCCGTTCACCGGGAGTGCGGCGCCAGGCTATTCGTTACGGCGGAAGACGGCTTTGGGATGGGCGCAGGTCCGGCACCTCGAGATCATCAGGCCTGATGGCTTGGTCGATCACATCGGCTGGTCACAGGGCCTGAGCGCGTCGGTTGATAGCGGCGATCCCTTCGTGACCGACGCGCCGTTCGTGTGGCTGCGGAGCGATTCGACTGGTGAGGCGACGGAGTGTTTCCTGCTCGATGGAAGCTACCTCGAATGTGGCGGCAGAAAGGTGTACGACGGGGTGCGACGCGAAGCGGCGTTCGTCACGTTGGGATGAATAGGTGACATGTCGCTTCCAACGCACACGCGCGGAGACTGGCTGTGTCTGCAGCGCATTACGGAGTTGAGCCGGGCTAACCCCTCCGTGAATAGCGAAGCGGATAGAGGTGGCTAGCCCGGCCCGTTTCTAGTAGGACCTACCACATGGCTCTGGGACGTTCTCACGCGCCCGGGGATTCGGGGCGAACGAGCCCACGTAGGGGCCGTATGGCCGCAACGGTCATCCTATCCCAGGAATCTTGCCTTCCTTGCCTGGCCGGTAGTCTTCCCACTTTCGGGTCTCGACGGCGGTAATGCCGAGAAGCATGGGGCGCGCTTCGGAGAAGCCGCCCGCGGGGCGACCGGCGTCCGTGCGAGCACCGTGCATGGTGACCGACTCGATCTCGACCGCAGGCCGGGGGTTTGTCCACTCAAAGCCCCAGATCGTGAGGGGCTTGCCGCTCGGAAGAGCGCCAGCTTCGACCTCGCGAGTGTGATAGAGCATGGCATGGCTCTCGTCCCACGCCGCGACGTTCTCGTGGTAGCGGATCTCCGCCTGACGCGTCAGCCCGTCCGCGAATCTGATCTCGTACCAGCCGAGCAGTTCGGCCGCCTCACGCGGGTAGTGTGTGCCGTCGCCTGCGTGGGATGCGCGGCCGCCTTTTGCAGTGGCTACTTGCCAGAAGATCAGGCCGCCGTACTTGCCCTTCACAGGGATGGGGGCCGATGCGTGCGGATACGCTGTCTCGGGCTTCTGAAGCCGCTCGACAACCACGCCGACGCAGCCGTCGTCTGCGTCCGCGATCTCGAAGGGGACGCCATCCTGTGCATGGCGACCGGAGCGCAGGCCGCTCAAGTCCCAGCTATCGGCTTTCGCCGGGGCATTACAGGCAGCGGCGATGGATATGATATGCTTGCGTCTCTCGACGGTCGCCTCTGACCACAGGCGCGGCTTTTCCCACAGCCGCCGCATGCGGTCGCGAAGCTTCGGGAACTGCTCGGCAGCGGCGGCGCGCCATTCATCACGCGCCGGCCAATGGTTCGACCACATGGAATTCGCGGAGTAGATCGCTGACGGGTAGTGGATCATCCCCAGCTCGAAGTCATTCCACGCGCACCAGGATGAGACTTCGGCGCCCAGCACGCTCGGGTGTGCGCTGCGCTCTGGCCAGCCCGGGAACCCCTCCCCGTTGAAGTTGCCGAAGATCTGCTTGAAGCCCATGTCGGCGATCACCCGATCGCCGTCCATCGCGCCCAAGTACCACGACCAGTTGAGGATGGTTATCTTCCGGGCAGCTTCGCTGCGAGTGATGATCGCCGCGGCAGCCTGCGTGTCGGGATGCACGTACTTCACAACGCCACTGCCGCTGGTGCGCCCAATGGCGTTGTGTTTCGGGATGATGTGGTCTCCCCACATCCAGACGCCTAGATTGCGCTCGACCAGCCAAGAGGCGATCTTTACGACGTCCTCTCCGAACAGGACACCGGTGTCCTTGGTGCGACACTCCCGGCAGATGCCGGCCGCGCGCCACTCGTCGTGGCCGATATGCACGCTGCTGCATTTCATGAGATCGATGTACGCCGACATCACGTCGAACATGATCTCGTAGGACTTCGGATTGCAGGGGCAATAGGCATCAGGGAAATCGGCGAGCTTCCATTCAGCGATCTCCGGATAGGTGCAGGCAAGGTAGTAGACGTGCGCGAGCGACTGTATCTCCGGCACGACCTCGAGGTCGAACCCGCGCGCCCAGTCGCAGAGGAGACGGAGGTCGCCGGGTTCGAGATAGCGGCCGTCGGCGAGGTGAGTATGCACCGAGTCCGAGAATTGCCCTCCGGGACCCAGGGGGCAGTGCTCCCCATAGATGGGACCGGTGTCGCCGATGGCATAGAGCTCGTCGGCGAACCGGCGCCAGCCCTGCGCTATCTCGGGCCGATTGCGAAGTCGTACCCCGCCGCCGAGCTCGAGGAAGATGCCGTTGTACTTGTAGCGGATCAGGAAGTCGCGCATGTAGCGACGGGCATAGGCGAGATGGTCTTCGCCAGGGAGGTAGAGGTGGACCATGCGGATCGGCTTGTAGGGCCAGTCTCTGATTTCCGCGCCGCGAAGGACAATATCTCTGTCGCGCCGCTGGGCGAGCTGCATCATTGTCGCGGCAGCGTACTGGGCGCCGCGCCGATCGCGGCCAATCGCCTCCGCGCCGTCAGCGGTGATCCTGAGCAGGTATCCCTCAGCGCCAGGCAGGTCGCGCGGCGCGCGTCCTCCCCCGCGCTGGCCTGCGACGCGAATGTGGATGGGGAGCTTGCCATCAGGCGCTTTGCCGCGCGCCACTGGCACGACTACCCCAAAATCGTCGGCGACCATATCTGCGAACAGGTTGGCCGGGCCGAGGTCGGCGTCCCGCGCGTGTTCCGGGACAACGATCGCGGCGCGGCTGAGGGAAAGTGCATCATCGCGCAGCTCCATCTCCTGCGGAATGGGCCAGACGGGGCATGGATCGGAAGGCATCGTGGTCTCCTTCAGTGTAGAGCATGGGACGAAAAGCTGTGTTCGACAGCGCGTACGCCAAACCTCCCCAATACGGTCCTACAGCACCTTCTTGAAGAGCTTCAGCACGCCCTGTTTCCATGCCACTCTGTGGGTGATGCCGACGGCCTGCTCGACTTCGGTATAGTGGTCGAGGTACCACTGATAGGAGCGGATAAGGGCGTCGGCGTTGCTGTAGTGCGGCGACCAGCCCAGCGTTGTTTCGATCTTCTCGGTCGAGACGAACGAGTCCCTGTCGGCGGTTCCGTAGACCCACTTGTAAAGGGGCGAGAGCTTCAGGATCTCGAAGAGCCGCAGCAGTGCCTTGACCACGCCGGCCGGGGTTCCCATGACCCGCGCGCCGCTTTTCGCGTACTCGCAGAGCGCGCCGACATCCTCGCGCACGGTGCGGAATTCCTTCGCGCCGACGTTGAACGTGTCGTTCGCCTTCTCCCGGGGGGCGACGCTGGCCAGCCAGATCGCTTCGACCAGGTCCTCCACTTCGAGAAGCTGGTAGCGATTGTCGCCCGATCCTACGACAGGGATGCGCACTCCGCTCTTCACCCAGTCGTAGAGGATCGCGAAGACGCCCAGGCGACCGGTACCGATGAACGTTTTCGGCCGGATGATGGAGACGCACAGGCCCTTGGCGCGGTGGTCCTCGCACACTCGCTCCGCCAGAATCTTACTCTCGCCGTATGGGCCGACGCCGATGAGCGGATCAGCTTCGAAGATGGGATGCTTCTCGGGCACTCCATAGACGGCGGTCGAGGAGATGAATATGACGCGCCCGACACCGTGCTTCAGTGCCGCATCCAGGACGTTGCGTGTGCCGTCTACATTCACTGCGTAGATATCCGTTCGTTTCCACAGCGGAAGCGCGGCAGCGGCGTGGACGATGACATCGTAATGCTCAGAGCCGAAAATCCTGTCGATAGCGGCTGCGTCGCGAACATCGGCATTGGCGAACTCGCAGCCTCGCGGATATTCGTCTGCGTCGAAGTCGGCGATGTCGACGAGAGTGATATTGGCGGAGCGATCGGCGATCGTATTCGCGATGTGATAGCCAAGAAAACCCGCGCCGCCTGTGATCAGCACCTTCGGCTGCTGTAGGGCGTGAACGAGTTGTCTGGGTGCAGGTGTTCCTGATGGGGAGGGGGTCGTCTCTCTCCGGTCGGCTCCGTCGGGCGCGCGAGGAACTCGTGAGGGGCAGGAGACACGCTCCTGCCCTACGGACTGCTGTGCCTGAGCTTGCTCGGTCATGCTTGTAGTGTTACGGTCTCACCGGCATCCGGTCCTTCCGCGCCATCCGTCGCCCGCGACTCGGGGGAGGCCCGCCGTGATCTGGCAATCCCGGCTGAGACCACAGCAACACAGAGCGGAACGCCATACTCGAGTGCGGTGAGCCAGGGGAGCGTCATCTTCGGATCGGCATACGTCTGCGCGTAGAAGATGAACACCGTGCCTGTCAGAACTACCCAGCCGGGGCGGGGCCGGAAGCAGAGGAACGGCACGGTCCACGCTAGATACCAGGGGTACAGCACTGGGCTCAGGACGTAGAACCCGGCGA
>JBEKKD010000203.1:0-7295 GCA_050010895.1 Armatimonadota bacterium | reverse complement strand
TACCGGCTCAAGGACAAACTCGAGGCGGGGGAGGTGAAACCACACAGCTAGCTTGGACGGCCGCGGGTGGTACATTTCCACGTCGCGATAATTGGTACATTTTCATATCGCGATTGACACACGGACTCTGGGGCGGTGTACATCAATGGCAGAGGAACTCCCGTCACTGCCTCAGCCATAGCTGGACACACTGTCTACTTCTCGATCGTGTCCGGTCCTGGTACGCTCACGGCGTCTAGTGACGTTGCTGACAGTACCGGGCACGCTCACAGCCGGTACAACAGTACCGCCCAGTCTGGTATCGCCACCATCCAAGCACGGGACGGACAGACAGGCGAGACCGCGAGATGCACCGTCGTAGCCTTCGAGATCACGCAGAGCCCGGACAAGATCTTCTGGTTCGCAGGCGGCGTCAGCCCCAACAGCCAGCCGGGTGGATACCCACTACAGGCGACCCTCACTGCAAAGGGTACCACAACGGGCACCTTCACGTGGCGGATCCTTGCGGGGGGGACATACGCTGGCTTCTGGGACTCGCAGGGACAGGTCTGGCTGACCAACCCCGTGACGAAGGTGAATTCGAACACGGTCACATTGCGGGCGAAGGCCGCCAGCGGTCTCGAGGCCGTTCAGGTGAAGTTCACGTATGAACCATTCGACGTGAACTCATGGTTCGCCACCGTGTGGGGTCCGCACCATCTTGAACGATGGGGCCGGGTAGATATCCAGTTGAACCCAAACGGCTGGGAAACCGATTACGACTACAAAACGAAGACAGCTTGGAACGCAGACTTCCCCGATAAGGGGGCACTTGGGATTAACGAACACTGGACGACCGCCCTTTCCCATGCCGCCCAGTTCCCGAACTACAACTGGGGTCCGTACGTCGAGGATGACTGGTCGAACAATCCACCCGACGTTCAGGACCACCTCTGGATCCAAGATGGCGTTCCCCCTTGGCTGAACCCGACGCCAGTTTGGGGGAATGCCACGCTCGTAGACTGGCAGGGGCAGGAGTTCCGCATGGGGAGCAGGACCCATGGCGTCGGTGTCGTCGTGAAGAGCCACACAATAGAGGGCCACCTAGGGTTTGGACGCCACAACCCCGACTGATTCGTTCCGCCACGCTGTCGTGGTGAAAGCCATCCCGTCGCAATGACCTCGCAACGTACTGAAAGGAGCCGTGATGAACACCCTTGTTGTACTGGCAGGGCTGTTTCTGCTCGCGCATAAGCCCTCCCCTCAGGCCCCGGCGAAACCGGCCGCGCCGCCCGGCCACGGAGCGATCGTGTCCCGCGGGGGCGTCACTCCGGTCAGCCTACCGGAGTCGGTGAATAGCTCAGAGTTCGTCTGGAAGGGGGAGATCACCGCCGCTACTGAGCAGCACACGATAGACCTGCCCTATGGTGGCTCGACAGTGACGGCAGGTGTCCAGGGCCTCACCTTTCGAGTGGACCGAGCGATCAAGGGCGCTGCTCCGAGATCCGGCGTGGCCGATTTCGACCTCTACGTCCCGGTTGGCCGCGGCCCGCTGTGGGGCCGCATCGGTGGTCCCTTCGCGCCGGGCTGGTATGGTGTGGTGTTCCTCTCTATACAGGACAGCCGACTGGCACCGACGGACCCCGTGTACGTCGGCGTTCAGACCAGCCCAGTCCCGGCACCTGATCTGGCCACGCGAGACCCGATGGCGAACGTCGAAGGCGAACTGATCAACACGTTGGGCGATGAGCAGCATGCACGTGTTCAGTCCGCCGTTGACCTGCTGGTGGCACTTCACGACCAAGTGGCGGTCGCCTCTCTATCGGGATCGCCTGAAGGCGTCGTGCCACTTGACCGGGACCGCCTCCTGGCCGCGCTGCACGTCCTGGCCGAACGTTCAGCCCCAGTCTTGTCCGGCACTGCTCTCGCGGCTCTGCTGCGCCTGGGGGACCTGAGCCGTCTTGATGATGCCATCTCGTTCGTAGAGCGTTACGGTCCTCCCCCCGGAGAGTCCACCGAGCCGAGCTACCAGGGAACGGACAACACCGGCTACGTGCGGGGGCAGATTCTGAATGCCATCAGCCGCCTGGACGACGATGCCGCGGCCCCCTTGCTGAACCCCCTCCTCCAGAGCCCCGACTCGTGGGTCCGGCGCAACGTAGCAGACGCGCTGCGCCGAGCATGCCATGCCTCGTCCATGCCGTACTTCGCGGCGGCATTGGATGATCCAGATGCAGGCGTCGCCATGGCTGCAATATACGGACTGCTCGACTGTTACCAGCGACTGAACTGGTCGGCGCAGCAGTGGACTCAGTACAGGGGGACCGGCGGAGGTGCCGACCGTGTCCCCGAACGGGACAGCGGGATGTTGCCGAACACCGATGAGTTTCAGAAGCATCCAGACCTGTATCGCCGCTTCTGGAAGGACTGGTGGGAGACCAAGGGGAGAGGCGCATACGCCGCCTGGGAGCGATCACATGCTGCCGAGGCGACCCCGTAACGGTTCCATCCAACACTCGCATGCGGTGCAGGGCGGGGGACACGGCTCCTCCCATGGAGCGGTGTCCCTCTGTTGTTCGAGCGAGAAACGGCGTCCAGGAGCCGATGGCGTGATCGGCTCATCGCGCCATTCGCGCGTCCGACTGGCGTCCCGTCTTGACCTCCCCGCGCCGGCCGGATACGATGAACCCAATGGAAAGCGCCGACAGCTACACCATCCTCGCCTATGGGCTTACCAAGCGATTCGGCGATGCCGTCGCCGTCGATGGCATCGACCTGCACGTGCAGGCCGGCGAGTTCTTCGGCTTCCTCGGGCCCAATGGGGCCGGCAAGTCCACCACCATCAAGATGCTCTGCGGTCTCCTGCGTCCCACCGCAGGCAGCATCCGCATCGCCGGCTTCGACATCGACGGTCAGCCACTCGAAGTGAAGCGCCACATCGGCGTTCTGCCCGAGGAGATAGACCTCTACGAGCGCCTGACCGGCGCGGAGTTCCTCGTGTTCGCGGCGAGAATGCACGGCCTGTCCCTGGAGGAGGCCCGACGCCGCACATCCGATCTGCTTGAACTGATGGAGCTAGCCGAAGATCAGAACAAGCTGATCGTTGACTATTCCATGGGGATGAAGAAGAAGACTGCGTTCGCCGCCGCGCTCATCCACCATCCTAAAGTGCTCTTCCTCGACGAGCCCTTCAACGGCATTGACCCAGTCTCGGTCCGCGCCATCCGCAATGTCCTGCGCCAGCTCACCGACCACGGCACGACCATCTTCTTCACGTCTCACGTGATGGAAGTCGTGGAGCGGCTGTGCAGCCGCGTCGCCATCATCAACCGCGGGCAGATCGTCGGCGAAGGAGGGCTGGCTGAACTGCGGGCGAAGGCCGCCGCAGGTGGCGATTCCTCCCTGGAGGACATATTCCTCAAGCTCGTGAACGCCCGCCCGGACGACGAGGTCCTCAGTTGGCTGTAGCCGCGACTCGCATCGCGCGGTACCTCGGACTGCTGTTGTGGCTCAAGGCGCTGCTCATGTGGCGCACCTATCGCCGCAATCTTTCCGCCGCCGTTGGCGCCATCCTCGCCCTCTTGTTCCTCCTCCCTCTGTCCATGATGATCGCCGTCGGGTGCTTCCTCGGGTTCAGATTCCTGGAGCCGCCTCTGGCATCACACCTTCTGCGCGCCGTTCTCCTCGCCGCATATCTGCTCTGGCTGCTGTCTCCTCTCTTCGGATACGAGCTGACAGAGGAGTACGATGTTTCGAAGCTGTTCCTCTACCCGATATCTCCCCGGCTCATCACTGCCGGCGCGCTCCTTGGCTCGCTGCTTGACCTCGGCGTTCTCCTTCTCATCCCCTCGCTACTCGTCATATTGGCTGTTTTCTCAAAGAGCATCGCAGCATTCCCGATAGTGCTGGCTGCGCTGGCGCTTTTCGTCTTTCACACGATCGCTCTGAGCCAGTCGATCAGTCTGGCGAGTTCCGGGATCCTCCGCAGCCGGCGCGCCCGCGACATTATGGTCGTGCTCATCCCGCTGCTGATGACTCTATTCTATCTGGGTTCACAGATTCTGCCGTACCGACTGCGACACGTGAACTGGTCCGGCGTGCTGAATAGCCGCGCCTGGGACATCATCAACTACCTGCCATCCGGCCTCGCCGCGCGCGCCATCTCCGGGCCCCGACAGGGCGATATGGCTCAGTCCGTCAGTTTTCTGCTGATCCTCGCCGGCATTGCAGTCGCCACCCTCTATCTGTCGAGCTGGCTCGTGCAGTTGGTGTACACGGGCGAAGTGGTCAGCGCTCCTCTCCGCAGGCAGACTGCCTCGAAGAAGGATGCCTCCCCCCGGTCGCGCCCTGCCGGCGCCGAAGCCTCTCCGGCGCGCAGCTCCTGGGCGGGCATCAGGCTGCCTCCGGTGATCGAAGCCGTCATCGATAAGGAGTTCAAGTATCTGCTGCGCGACCCGTATTTCAAGGCCAGCTTGATGATGGCCATCTACATGCTCGCGGTCATCATCATCCTGCTCGTGAACCCGCGCACGTCAAGGGCAGAGGCGCCGCGCGATCTGGCGCAGATGATACTGTGGGGGGCGAGTTCGATGCTACTGTTCGCAGAGGCCCAGGTCGCCTTCAACATCTTCGGGATTGACGGCGCCGCGGCCACAGTGCTCTTCCTGTTCCCCAGTCCTCGCCGGTTCATCGTCATCGGAAAGAATGTGGCGCTCTTCGTTGCCCTGTCCGGCGTGAACCTCGTGTTCGCGCTCGTTCTGACCGCACTGGGAAAGCGGCTGCAGGTGTTCCCTGAACTTCTTCTGTGGCTCGTGCTGGCGACGGTGATGCTCATCTCCTGCGGCAACCTAATCTCGGTCTGGTTCCCGGTGCGCATCGTCATGCGCGGCTGGGCCGTGCGCCGCCACTCCGCCAGCCGCGGCCTGGTTCATGGCTTCGTTCACATGGGCGTCTCCTGCATAGCCGCACTCCTGTCTCTCCCCGTGCTCGCCGCGGTCGTGCTGCCGACCTATTGGCTCAACCCCATCTGGTTCGCGCTCACCATCCCACTCGCGCTGGCCTACCTCTGCGCCGCCTACCTGGCATCGCTTCATCTTACGGCCAAAGCTCTCGCCCTCCGCGAAGCGGACATAGCGGATGCGCTTCGCCAAGAGCAGTAAATCCAGGTCCTGTTCCCGTCTTCTTCGTCTCCCATTTTCCCGAATCCGCGCCACGATCAGCGGAGGGATCCGACTCGCGGTCCGCAATCACTGAGACATCCCCAGTAGAGGAGGCTGATCATGGTTCACCCCGTGATCCACTTCGAGATTCCGGCCACTGATGTGGAAAAGCTCAAGCGGTTCTATTCCGACCTGTTCGGTTGGACCATGCAATCCATGACCTTTCCGGAGTTCTGGATGGTCACAACCGCCGCCGAGGGGCATGGCATCAACGGCGCCATCATGAAACGGCAGGCCGCCCAGCAGACTCACCTCAACTACGTCAGTATCGAATCCGTCGAAGCGTTCTCGGCCAAGGTGAGTCAGCTCGGAGGGCAGGTTGTCGTGCCGAAGACTGCGGTGCCGAAGATGGGATACTTCGCCGTCTGCCTCGACCCTGAAGGCAACCCGATAGGACTGTGGGAAATGGACCCGAGCGCAGCGTAGACAGCGCGCTCGACAGCCCCATTGCGCCGGATGCCGGTGTGCCCGACGGTATTGACCCGAGTGAGCACTGCGGGTAGAATACAGGTGCAGATATACCGTGGGGGCGAAAGGGCTCGACGGTGGAGTGGAAGCTGCTGGACGCGAGCCGAGTCGCGTGAACTCGTCAAAACGCGCAACCCAACAACTGCCAACAATCAACCTTTGGCACTCGCCGCGTAATTGCGGTGACGTCCTCCCGGCTGGGCTAGTACGACCGGCTTGGGCGTAAGAAAGCACTAGCTTTCCCGGACCCCCGAGGTTCGTAGGGGTGAGGGAAGAACACAAACGAACTAGCCGCGCGGTAAGCCCGCCTGTGGGCGTCTGCGAGGCGAAACCAAAACGCAGGCTACGCTCGTAGTGGCTGGCAGGGACTGTCCATCGGACGTGGGTTCAATTCCCACCGCCTCCACCATGGTCCCGTCTGGGACCATCTCTTGCTGCTTTCAATCCCCCTCACCATCGCCGCAGTGCCGCCCGTGCGGGCACTGGGCGCGTCTGGCCGCCCTGATATTTGTGGACGGCTTCCGCCGCGCCAGCTTCCATTCCGACCCCGGAACGGCCTTTTGAGTCGAATTCCTCTCTGGTTTCTGGGGACTTTGGCCTCTCAACCGCGCCAACAGAGAGGCCAAACCTGGGGCTGGTAGACACCGGTTGCAGCACAGATTCGCGAACCCGATGCGCCAGAAGACCACCGAAACGTCACCTATTTCGGCCATATTTTCGCTGCTTCCTGAAGTTGACCCATTAGGAGGAAACGGCGTATGATGCCCAGGAATGCCGCTCTAGGACGTTATTGGTGTTCCAGAAACAGGCCGGCAGATGCAGGTTAAATGTCTCCGCGAGAGGTTTCGTTCGTGATATTCTCGACGTTCAGGGACATCTAGGCCGCGTTTGCAGCGCTGATTCGGCGGCGATTGAGGCAGCGACATGGCAAGAGCGACCCTGCAAGCCTGTCTTTGTGCGAATGCTTCGGAGCTGGTCAAGGATGACCGGATGCGGGCGGCCGTGCACTCTATGGACCATGCCGAGTACGGAGCGTGGCGGTGCCAGGACGCAGACGGCCTGAGGTCGGAACTAGTTGGGTTCCTGGTGGTCGCCGGGCGGGCGGTGCTGAGTCTTCCACCAGGCCCGGCTGCCTCGAAGGGAGTGCAGGATACGGCTGGGGTCGAGCTGGGGCCAGGCTCCCAGGCCTACTTCCGCTGCCCCCGCTGCTGGCGTCGCGTGCAGGATCTCTATCTCTATGGCTTCCACTTCCGGTGTCGCCGTTGCCACGGGCTGGCCTACGCCTGCCAGCAAGAAAGCCGGCCCCGCTGGTTGCGCCGGGCGCGGCAGAAGGCAGCCACAGCCAGGCGAGAGTGGTTCCAGCAGAGGCTGGAGGAGGCACGCAGGGCGGGGCCCGAGCCGGGGTGGGACTGGGAGCGGCAGCGGCAGGAGATCCAGCGCCAGCTGGAGGAGGAAATGCGGGAACGAGCGCGGCAACGCCGGCTCCGCTATGTCCAACACACCGGGCGCCCGGGGCGCCCCCGAGAGAAACGCCAATACCATCACGACGATACCCGGCGGGTGGAGTTGAGGCCGAGGGAGGCCTATTGCTGTCGGTGCCGGGCGGCACGACCCTATCGCTACCCGCGC
>JBEKKD010000202.1:0-7312 GCA_050010895.1 Armatimonadota bacterium | reverse complement strand
CTCGGTACCGGCGTCGTTCGCGCATCTGCGTCAGGATTTCACCCAACGATTCCTTGATCGCCGGGGCCAGCGCGCCTGCAAGCTCCTCAGTTCTGGTGCGGAGGTCAACCCCCGGCTTGACGAGCCCCACCCGCGCGAGCACCGCCGGCGCCGAGATGACGGCCCCCGCTCGCACCCCCCGCTTGCCTAACGCGGCCGAAGCCTGGCACGCACTCGAAGCATCTACAGCAAGGACAAAGCTTCCTGTTCCGCGCGGACATTCGTCGGCGGAGCGTATAGCCGCCTCGGGGGTCGTCGCAGCGACGATTTCCACTGCGCGGCGGACAATGTCGCAGCCGACGTGGCCTGAAGGCGCGCACGGGACAAGTATCACATCCGAGCTCGACTCGCTCATAAGCACGTTTGCCTCAACAGTGATCTGGTCGGCCTCTCGCTCCTGAAGCCCGGCCACCGCCCGCCGGGAGGCCACAGCGGCCGGGCGGCCCTGCGTTCGGGCCTCCGACGTTAGCAGGAATCTTCTCAGCAACTCCTGGTATATCCCTGCACCTGAGATGGCCCCAATGATGGGCGAGAGAATATAGACAATGAAGAACCCGCCTCGCGGACCCGGGATCGCGACCTTCCCCCAGCCCAGCAGATACGACACGAGCCGAGGACCGAAATCCCTTGCCGGATTCAGACCGGCCTGGGTCAGTGGGGCGATGATGGAGATCAACAGCGCGAGGGTGACCCCGATGAGCACCGGGACGGCAAGCTTCGGGGCAGCCGCGTTCCGCGGCTCCGTCAGGGCGAACACGAAGCTGGCGAGGAAAGCCGTTCCGGTGGCCTCGGCAAGCATCGCTGTCAGCAGGGGAACCTGGCGGTATGCCGCCGCAGTCGTGCCGAACATTGCCGGATTCGGGAAATACTCTCCAAACACCATAGCCGCCACTTCACTGCCCGGCGCGCCACGCACCAGGTGATGCGTCAGCTCGAAGTGCTGCATCAAGCCGTGAAACAGCCCGTACAGGACGAGCGATCCACAGAACGCGCCTAGGACCTGGGCGGCAATATAGGGCAGAACCCTCGTTTTGGGAAAGCCGCGCCAGACCGCCATCGCTACGGTGATCGCCGGGTTGATGTGCGCGCCACTCACAGCGCCCGTGGCATACACTGCCAGAGCGACCGCACCCCCCCACACCGCAGCCACCTGCCAGAGGCCTTGCACCACCCCCGCAAGCACGGCAGCATTGACGATGCCTACCCCAAAGAACACCAGAACCATGGTGCCGAAGAATTCCGCCAGACACTGCCCGAGTAGGGAGTCCCGCATATCTCAGCTCCGCCGCTCCGTGGCTAGGCCAAGAGCGCGTCCACCTGTTCTGCAATCCGCTTCGCTATGGCCTGCACGGCCGCATCGCCCGTGTCGATCTCATGCTCCGGCAGAGCAGCGAGATCTATCCGGAGGGTCTTCATGAGGTCCGATACGCGCAGCGTCACGGCAGCGTTCTTGCCCTTCTTGCTCACTAGCTTCGTCGCGCAGTCGAGCTCGCATGACTCGACCGCCAACACCGGATACATGTTGATGAAATCTACGTCCTCCTGCACGTTCGCATTCAGTGCAGGGCCGCAGCCCAGCACGGTGGTGTCGGGCCGCAGATCCTCGTGCACGACATAGAGCGCTTGTCGGCCAAGTATGGCCTCCTTGCGCAGCCCCAGACACGGTTGCAGGCACACCTTGTCAGCCATCGCTCTCTCCGATCATTCCTCTACAGCGTGCTCAACATCTCATCGGCGATGATGCGGTCGATCTCCGCTACTGCCTTCTGCGCCAGCGCCTCAGCCAGCTTATGCCCCCTCTCCGTGAGACCGCGCCGTTTCTCGCCGCCGACGGCGATCTTGCTCTCGGCGGCCACGTCGGCAACGTACAGTCTCGCCGCCGGCGTCTTGCCCAGTTCATCACACATGAAGCTCGCGCAGTGCGGTCGACAACCATCGATCACGAGTACCGGGTATTTGTCGAACTGGGCGCTGTGATCCGGGTCATTGACAGCCAGGCGGCCGCTGCTCAGTAGCACCACCTGATCCGGGCGGAGTTCCTTGATGCGATAGCCCGCCAGTCGCACAACGGTTGAGACAAGGCGACCGATACCATTACATGGTAGCACTGCCACTCTGAAATCCTGTTCTTCCATCATTTCCTCCGGGCCCCGCTCGCAGCTCGAGTCACTATTGTCACTGTCAGAATAGCTGATCCAGGCCGCTAGTAGCGTATCCAAGAGGTGAAATTTGTGTGAAGTCACTTGACAATGATTCCTTCCAAGCGCGATTCTAACCACAGACGTGCGGAGGCCATGCCAGTGGAACGAGACCGCGGTTCAGCTATCTACCAGATCAGCGCGGCGGCCCAGCAGGTGGGTCTGAGCGCCCGGACGCTTCGCATATACGAACAGGAGGGGCTGCTGCGTCCGAGTCGCAAGGGCGAGCAGCGCCTGTACAGCGAGCAGGACCTGATCTGGGTGCGCTGCATCTCCGAACTCATCCACGGGCACAGCCTGACAACCGTGGGGATCCGGCGCCTCTTGGACCTCATTCCCTGCTGGGAGATCAAGCACTGCCCTGCGGAGGTGGCGGCGGGCTGCGCGCCTCACCTGAAGATCCCGAACATGGCCAGCCGCTCTCCTGCGGCCCCGGCAAGCGCGGCTTCGCCGCAGCCCGAGCAACCCGCGGCGCTGAATGCCGAGCGGGCGGTGGAAGTGAAGATCTTCTACGGCATCAAGGAATTCGGGGTCATCTTCCCCTGTCTCAAGTGCATCCAGGCAGAGCGGATCGCACGTCGCATCGCCGAGCGGCATCCCGGCAGAGTGATCGTTCGCAAGTACGATGCGCTCTCTGACGAGGCCGACCGCAGCGGCGTAATGATGACGCCCACGGTGATCGTGGATGGCGAAGTGGTAGCCAGCGGCAAGAGCCTGAGCGCCAATCGGTTGGAGCAACTGCTGGAGCGGCATCTGGAGAAGCAAAGGGAATAGGCTGGAGAGCCGGAGCGTCCGGGAAGGCTGGATCGGTACTACAATCGCAGAGGTTAAGAGGCGGCGGCCCGCATCAGAACGTTGAGGGGAAACCTCTTCGCGTGGTCACGCTCCGCCTGATCCGGCACCGTGGGAGACGCGCTTCCGAGCTCGTGCCTGTGGCGGTATGACCCCCGCAGTTCGTTATGAATACACTGGTAGCGGGGGCGTGCTACGTAGCTATTCATAATATGCTGGCGACGGTACTGGTGCGGCGATGGCAACTGCCGCGACAGGGACGGCGGCCGCGCCCGGCAGTGGAGGCGTGAGGGTGTGGGGAATGCCGTCACTAGCGTCACGAGCGGCATGGCAGTCAGCGGCCGGGCCACGCTGCCACGGGCTGGTGACAGTCGCCTCGCAGCCCGGCGTCACGGAAAGCGTCATGGGACCCCGAGCGGCTATGCGCCGGGCACGGCTGCAGGTGGGCCATGCGGGTAGACGGTATGATGCCGGTCAACCTGCAGAACGCGGGTCCGCCTTCGGCCCACTCCACCAGCTTCTCGAGCATCTCGAGTGTGAACCTTCGACAGCCGCTGGGCATACTACCCACCTCCTGTTCTGTGAGCTGAGGGCAACTCCGTGGTGCCTGCCGGGGTGCGAAGCCGCGGAAGAGGGCACGGCGCAGCATCAGCATCACCTTCGGCGGCCGACTGTCGCGTCGTCGCGTTCACCCGCTGAAGTCCGGGTGCTCCCGAGCAAGCCATGCAGCGAGTCGGTCGCGCAGATCGCGTGCCGTAGCCAGGGCCGCGCCGGCCTCTGTAGCCGTGACGATGCCTGCGCGCTCGTAGACGGAGCGGCTTCGCTTCTTCCGGTAGTCCTGAAGCAGCTTCACCTGGCCTGACGTGAGGCCCAACGTGTGCTCCAGAGACTCGATCAGGCGCCAGTGGTGGGCCAAGGAGCCCTCTCGTACGCGGTAGCCGGATCCGGCCAGAGCAGCGGCCGCGATGGCGAGACAGACGGCGTGGGCATGTCCGAGCCTCCCGTCGTGAGACTCCACCACCTCGGCGTCACGGATCTCCCGGTCTGCAACAGCGCACAGCTCGGAGATCGCGTCGCCGGGCCACATCTGCACCAACTCTTGGTCCGTGAACCGCTTGGCGTAACGTGATAGGGACGGGGACCCGAGGTAGCTGCGGCCCGGTCACCGTTCGAATGAGACAGGTACTGTATGACTCCAGCCGCCAGCGCACGCGCGAGCGCCTGCTGTCCCTCGTGCGAGCTCACAAACTCGGCGTCGTGCTTGTTGGACAGGAAGACCATCTCCACCAGCACGACCGGAACCGTGGAGTAGATCGAGCCCGTCAGCGCGCCCTGCTTACTGCCGATCTTGGTCTCGTGGTCCGGCTTGATGCCGTTGTCCGCCAGTGCCGTGCCGAGACGCGTCACGGCCGCCGCGTGGAGTGCCTGCGCAGCAACACGGCTCTGACGTCGCACCTCTTGCGATGGACCACGCATTCCTCCGCTGCTGCCCTCGCGTTCTGGGTAGTAGAACGTGATCCCTGAGCCGCCGCCAGTATCGCAGTGCAGGCGCAACATAAGCGAGGACGAGGCCCGGTTGGCGATCTGGGCGCGTTGCCTGTTCGTGACGAACTGGTCTGCGCGGCTCTTGGTGAACACGACCTGCACATCCGCCTGGCGCAGCAGCGCGCCCAGTTCGGACGCGACGGCCCAGTTCGCGTCGACCTCGGCTATCCCATTCTGGACCGTGCGCCCGCTGCTGACTTCAGAGGGATGTCCCGGGTCAAGGCAGACAACCGGAAGCTGACGCTGGTGAACCGGGGGGCGGCGTGCGCGGCCGGCGGGAGCCGCACTGGATTCCCCGGCCCGGGCCGTGGCGCGGTGTGGCGGCCCGGCACACCCAGCGGCTACCAAGATGACACCCAAGAGCACGACCCCCAGATGGAGCCGGTGAGGGGAACCGGTCATCTCACCTTCATCCCGTGGTGCTCTTGGTACCCTGCGATGATTGCGGCATTAGCTTGCTCTTTGCCCTGGAGTTCCGTCTCATGGTCGAGCGTCCGATACCAGCTCTGCTGCGCGAAGTATTCCTGGAGGTCAGACGCGCGGAACTTGCGTCCGTGTCGTGCGTATATCTCGTTCCGAAGAAGATCGAGTTCGCGAGCTGATAGGCCATCGAGGTCGAGATCATGGAACTCCTTGTCTCTCTGAGCGGGCCACTGGAACTTCGGCGTCACGAGCCGTCCCGATACCTCTATCTCGGAGATGCCCGTGTCAGTCCACCGGCTTGTCGGGTACACCTCCTCGACGATGATCGACAGCCGGTCCGATCGGACAGCCGGGCTGACGGGTACGTCTTGCAGGGTCTCGGAGTCATTGAGAAGGGCACTCACATTTCCGCCACCGGGGAACGTCACCTTGACGCGCTTGACTCGGTTGTTGAGCGTGAACACGTCGCCGTACTGCGGGTGAACCTTGGCATAGCCAGGGAGGATCCTGACGAGGCTGATCTCCCGCACAGAGGGATAGCTGATCGTGATCGAGGCGCCTACGGCTGGCGCAGGCCAGCACCAAGCGGTGGACTTCTCGCCATCCAGCACCATCCGTGGCTCATACTTTCCGCTTGCGGGATCCTTCACCACCGACGCCTTCGCCGTCCCGTCTGTGAATCGCAAGGTGGCCGATGCCTGTGGAGCACCAGACGGCCCTGGCCCTGCGGGCGGCTGCGTCTCCAGTGGGTACTGGGTGGGCGAGGTCGTCTCCACCGGAGCGGAAGAGGTCTGGTAGGAGGCGCTCCCCCCCAAAGTCCCAACTGTGGCCGGGCCGACGACCAGCAGGAGGAGAACGGCGCCGACAGTGACCAGGCCCACCACCGCCCTTTGAGTCGGCCGGCGATCTCCAGGTGGCTCCGCCGGGTCGAAAGGGTAGCTCGCCGCACAGATGCGCCACAGGCCGAAGTAGAGAAGGCCCCAGCCGAAGACGGCCTTCAGCCCGAACGCATACGCCGTCGCTGGCCCCACGTCCCCCAGGTGCCTTCCACCGAAGGCGGCTGAGAGGCCCAGGACCAGGCCGACGAATGCGCCGCCATAGATCAGTGCGAGTCGGTCCAGGGTCTTCTGCGGGATCGCCGTGTATGACTCCTTTAGCACGAAGCCGATGAGCTGCAGGATCGAGTACAGGAAGAGCACGATACCGAGGAACGTGGCCAGCCAATCAGGCAGTTCCGTCGTATGCGGGGGCGGCCCGACGGGCGGCCTCTCCATAGGAACGTACAGGTCCGGGACGGTCGGATGTTCCTCGACCCGAAGACGGTCCGCGACACGTGGTATGCGGACGAGAGCCTGTTGGTCGCTGAGGAGCCACTCGATCACCTCAGCCTCTCGAATGTTGCGTGACGACAACTGCACCTTGATGCGGTCCGGCCGCTCTGCCATTGGTGTCTCCTCTCTCGTCGTCTAGCAACTGCGCAGTTCGCACGGCTAGGTCACGGCCCCACTCTTAAGGGCCGTCCGTTCCTACCGCTTCCGCTCTGCCCAAGCCGCCGCCCGTTCCTCAACGAAGAACGCCTCCTCGTCCACCCCGTCAAATGCCCCCAGTTCCTTCGCGAGCGCGAAGAAGCCCGCCCCCGGCCTCTCGGTGTCCTGCCGCACGACTACCACTGACAGCAACCGGCGGCCGTGCGCGTGCTCGTACCTGGACACCTCGTCAAGGAGTGTGCCGATCTGGTACCACCACGCGTCGTCCGTTATGTCCATGCCGATCCGCGTGGCCACGGCTGAGTAGCTGGCGGTCATCTGATCGCGCGCTGCCTCCATACACAGGCCGTAGACTACCTGGTTCATGTCAACCTCCGTGGCCATCCGGCCCCTTCAGGAGCTAACTCCCATCAGGCCTCCTCCCATGGCCCGGGCATCGGGTCCTCGGTCTGGACATAGGCGTAATCCTCCCAGTCGGCTGGCAGCATGCCTTGCAAGGCGGTTGCACTGGTTTCGACCGCCTCGACGTCTCTCAGGGTGAGGACGTCGTCGTACGGGACCGCGCCGCTCACAATGTCCTCTCTCATGTGCCCGATGCGGCGGAGTTCGTCCTGCGAAGTGACGCCCTCGATCTTCGGATAGTGTAACCAGACTTCGTCCGGATTGGCCGGTCCGAAGCCAAGGCTAGCATCCTCCTTCGCCACCTCTAGTACCTACTTGCATAAATCAGCGTAAGATCGTTTGAGCGATACGGCATGAACGGTTTGCTTGCGCCATTCGAAGGGAGCAGCCTGCTCAGTGTGAGCTACGATGAACCGATCGATCGCG
>JBEKKD010000201.1:0-7350 GCA_050010895.1 Armatimonadota bacterium | reverse complement strand
ATACTATGAATCGGGCGATGAGCTGCTGTTCGCCGTGTTCGTGCACGTGAACGGCAAGAACGTGACCGCGGAGGCGGTGTCTCTCTCCGGCGAAGTGTGGGACAGCTTTCCGCTGACCGGCGGGGGCTTTGGCGCGATCGGCACAGCGGCGGCGCCCGCGGCGGTGGCCCACTGACAGGAGCGGGCGCGCCTGCTGGATGACGACAGGAACGAACTGAGGAAATGGGTCCTCCCTGTTCCTCCCCGATAGGCTAGAATGGCGGCACCACCGCGCGGGATGAGTGCATGCCGAGTTCGAGTGGTGACGGGGCTGTCCATAGGCAGGGGGAGTCGAGCGCGAAGCTGAATCGCAATATCCGCCAGGCACCTGCCCGGCGGGTCTGGCGTGGGTTCGCGGTCGGCGCTCTGCTGCTGCCGTTCAATGTCGTCTGGCTGCTGTATACCGAGCACATCTACGTCTACGGCGTCATTCCCACCACGATCTCGCTGTTCTTCAACGTTGTGTTCATCCTGTTCTTTCTGGCGCTGGCGAACCTGCTCGCGCGTAGGATCGCGCCGCGGCTGGCGCTCAACCAGGCCGAGCTGATCATCGTCTACGTCATGCTCACCATCAGCAGTTCGGCCGTGGCGTACGACAACCTGCAGGTGCTGATTCCGTCGATTACCCATGCCTTCTGGTTCGCCAACCCCACCAACCGCTGGGACCAGGCATTTGCGGAGGCGCCGATCTGGCTGGTAGTCTCGGACCCGAAGGTGCTGGAGGGGTACTTCAACGGCTCTTCTACCATGTACCAGTGGCCGATCATCTCGGCCTGGCTGAGCCCCACCTTCTGGTGGACGGGGTTCGCGGTCGTGCTGATCTTCGTGATGATCTGCCTGTCGGTGCTGGTGCGCCAGCAGTGGGCGGATCGGGAGCGCCTGACCTTCCCCATCGTCCAGTTGCCGATGGCGCTCACCGAGCCGGGCACGACGTTGTGGCGGAGCAAGCTGCTGTGGATCGGCTTCGCGGCGGCCGCCGCGGTGGACGTGCTCAACGGGCTGCACTACCTCTACCCCTCAGTCCCGTATCTGCGAATCGCTCCGACGGTCGATAATTGGGGCGCAAACGACATCACCAGTCTGCTCCCCGACCTGCCCTGGCGGGCTATCGGATGGCTGCCGGTCACGTTCTATCCGGCGGTGATCGGCATCGCCTTCCTGGTGCCGCTCGATATCCTGTTCTCGTGCATCGTCTTCTTCTTCTTCTGGAAGCTGATGTTCGTGCTGGCGGCAGCAACCGGGGTCAGCCAGGGATGGGGGTCATCGAACGCGGAGTCGGTCTTCCCCTACGCCAACAGGCAGATGTTCGGCGGTTACTTGGCGATCGCGGTTGGGCCGCTACTCGTTGGGCGGAGCTACTTCAGAGCGGTCTGGAATCGCATCGTCGGCCGGCCTTCAGAAGTCAGCGACGCGGGAGAGGGGTTGAGCTATCGGGTGGCGGCCATCGGGATCGTGGCCGGCATCAGCTTGCTGGTGTGGTTCAGCGCACACGGGGGGATGCACCTGTGGCTGGCCGTCCCGTACTTCGTGATCTACTACCTGCTGGCACTGGCGGTGGCGCGGGTGCGGGCGGAGTTCGGATCGCCGGTGCACGACTTCCACCAATCAGGCCCGGGGGTGAGCATTCCCGCGGTGCTGGGTACCGCGAATATGACGCGCCGCGATCTCACCATGTTCGCCATGCTCTGGTGGCTGAACCGGGCCTATCGAGGGCATCCCATCGGTCACACGATCGAAGGGCTCCAGATGTCAGCACGAGCCCGGTCGCGCAGCCGAGTGATAGTGGCGGCGATGGTGCTAGCAGCTGCGCTGGGGATGATCGCCGGGTTCTGGGCGTGGATGCACTACGCCTACACGCTCGGGGTGGTGTCCAAGTGGAGCGGCTCCGACTGGCAGGGCACGGAGATCTGCGAGCAGCTCCAGTCCCAACTCGAGAACCCACAGGGCGCCAACCTCGGCCTGCTCCTGGCCATGGCAGGGGGGTTCGGCATCACGCTGCTGCTGGGCGCAGCCCGCACCGCGATCGTGGGCTGGCCGCTGCATCCGGTGGCCTATGCGCTGGCGGCAAGCTGGTCGATCCACCTGGTGTGGATGCCGATGCTGATCGCCCTCCTCGTCAAGTCCTCGGTGCTCCGCTACGGCGGCCTGCGGCTCTATCGGCAGGCGCTGCCGTTCTTCTTCGGCCTCATCCTCGGTGAAACCGTCGTCGGTATGGGCTGGACGCTGATCGGGATGGTCCTCAACACGCCGGTGTATGGGTTTTGGGGGTTGTGAGGGAGGCGGTCAGGCCAGGCGAGCGCTACAGCAGGGACCTGTGTTTCTCGACAATCTTGCTGATGGCGAGGGCAACTTGCTCTATCACGCCCTCGGCGGCCTAACTGCCATTCAGGGGCCCCCCAACCAGCAGGAGAGCGCTATGCCGCAAAGGGAACCCTTACAGTCTGTAAGGTAGGCCGCGTCCGAGACGAGCCAACCACTCAATCGTCTGCTAACGGCCTGGGGCGGAATGGCCGCGTGAAGTAAAAGCATCCGAGAGAGGGACAGGAGCATGGACAAAGGAACCGCATCTGAGGTGGAGAGGTATCTGGCTGAGCTCTACGACACCGACGGGGCCACCGAGACGGACGACGTAGACTACCTGCGTGGGCTTCTTGCCGGCCGTGAGCCACTGCGAATCCTCGAGCCGTTTTGCGGGACAGGACGCGTGCTCGTTCCGCTCGCGCAGGATGGGCACGAGCTGGTGGGCATGGACAACTCCGAGGCCATGTTGGAGCGAGCCGCAACGAAGATCGCGCACCTTCCACCGGAGGCGCAAGCCAGAGTGACGCTCCTGCAAGCCGATGTAACGCACGAGCCCTGGCCGGAGTCGTTCGACCTCGTGCTCCTCTTGTGCAACTGCTTTCTCGAACTGGCTACGCCCGAAGAGCAGGAAGGCTGCCTCGCCTCGGCCGCACGCGCCTTGCGCCCGGGCGGCTATATCTTCGTCGACCACGACAGCATGGAGGGCGAGCTATCCCCCGGGTGGCGAAAACCAGGCCTGCACGGAGGTCGCCCGCTGACCTGCGCGGACGGAACCCTTATTCTGTTCTTCGGAGAGACGATCTGGTACGACGCGCCGCAACGACTTCATCGCAGTCATCGCTATACCTACGCGCTCTTCCCGGACGGCCGGGCGCACCTCCTCGATATCATCCGTCAGAAGCATCCTGTGAGCGCCCAAGAGACTCAAAGCTGGCTCCCCAAATATGGTTTCCTGATCGAACGGATAACCAACGGCGCGAGAGATGTTCCTTGGAAGCCAGGCGATGGCCGTGTTACCTTCTGGGCACGGAAGCGGGCGGAGATCTAGCCTCGCCCCACCCCCCCTCGTTCGTCGCCAGCGAGTTCGGAGGTCGGCGGAATGCACTGCGGCGAGCAGCAGCCCAGCTGCCTCCGGCCCCACCTTCGACCACGGGCCGAGCGCCACTTCATAGCCGCCGCGCTCCCAGGCCTTTGGCGGAGCGATATAGCCGAGGTCGCCGTTGGTGCAGGTCACGGGGAGGCCCCTGAGTGGCTGACAGAGGGCCCTGATCTGCAGGCCGTGGGTGGAGAACGCTTCGCCGGGCACGTCGCGCTCAGCGGACGGAAGCCGAGCGTCTCCGCCGAGGAGTGGATGTGGTTGCTCGCGAGCATCACGCGCGATTTCGGCAGGCCGGCAGCCTGCTCGATCGCTCGCTTCACCTCGCCGACGAAGCTGCGCCCCTCGCCCAGAATGGAGTCTGCGAAGCCGATGGTGTCCGCACTGATGATGACGGCGGAATTCCCCGCCGCCTCGATGTAGGCCGCCCCCGCGAAGAGCGGATCGCTGCCGCGACCTCCGCGACATCGTCCTCACCATAGGCTCTTCTCGAAGGGAACGTCCTCGGCCGCACCGCGTCAGTCATCGTGGATCCCCGCATTGTTCCAGAACTCATCCACGCTTCATCTTCGCCAAGCAACAGGCCAGAACCTGTGCCCGGGAGTTGAGTGAGGGGTCACCAGGGCGGTTGCGGTTTCGGCGGTGCTCTTCGTCCCTGAGCAGAGACCATCCATGAGGCCGGGGGAGAGGCGAGCTATCTAGCGCCGGCGGGGGGAGATCGCGCTCGGCAGCCTGGCAGCAGTAGCCATTGATGAGGCCGCCGAGCACCGGACGGGCAAAGGCCTTAGCGCCTGGCGCAGGCATCCGGGGGCCTATGCGCGGCAAGACGGAGGGCCTCGCCAGCGGAACCCCCCGCCTTGCCGGGTCTGATGTGGGCCGATCGGCTTGCTGTGCTACAGCTACACCTGCAAGCGCCGCGCAAACCTATAGACGGCCCGGCGTGTCCCCGCATTCGCGGCCCAGCTATCGGTCCTCAAGCCGACTCTTCCAGCCTGCGATAGGCGCGACCGAATTCTTGGCTCCCAGACGCTTAAGCAAGCCAAGAAAGCCTCCGATGATCTTGGTAGGAGTTGATGAGCTATGAATCTGCCAAGGTGAAAGGAGGTGACAATTCATGGACGTCACCGGCGTTTCTTCTGCGACGAGTTCGTACCAGGCCCAATTCAGCACCGGCTTCCGCCAGACCATGCAGGACTTCAGGGCGCTGGGTAGTGCCCTGCAATCGGGAGATCTCAGCAGCGCGCAGAGCGCCTTTGCAACCCTCCAGAAGGATATTCAGAACAGCCCGAGATTGCAGCAGCTAGTGGGCGACACCAGCACTCAGGCGGGCAAGGACTTCCAGGCGCTTCAGAGCGCCCTGCAATCCGGCGACCTCTCGTCCGCCCAGAAGGCGTTCGCGTCGCTGCAGCAGGACTTCCAAAGCATGCGCCAGGTGTCGGGCGCGCAAGTGCACGGGCATCGTCATCACCACCCTCACCACAGCCCTAGCAGCACATCGGTTTCGGACAGCGCCACAAGCAGCGGCACTGCCACCGGCGCTAACGCCACCGGTGCCAACATGCCCGGCCTCATGGCCTGATCTGCCCGAGCGCGCGACAGAGGGGGATGGGTCGACCAGCACCCCTCCCCTGGCCTTGCCCCCAAGAACGGGTCCAGGTGGTATGTTAGGATATGAGGATTTGGCCGGAATCCGGAGGAGCAAGCCAGATGAACGGCGGCGCGCGGTAAGCAGCGCCTAACGCGGCATGACGGTCTAGCCTTGACCACAACAACTACAGACGACCGCACTGGATCGAACGAGGGACCGCGGCGTGATCGCCGGGGTCCCTCTGCTTTGGCCCACAGGGCCCTCTCGCAGCCATCAGGGGCAGTGAAGATGCCGGAACGCGCCGATCATTGCGCTCCAGGGCCGCCTGGAGCTACCAGCAACGCCATCACACCCGCCAGCCGCCTCGGGGCCATGCTTCCCTCCGCCCACGTCGGTACCCAGTAGGATCAGACCGTCCTGAGGACCCGCACAGGCCCCCTGGCGTCCGGTTTCCCCTCTCCTGTTCTCTCTATGGGCAGGCTGACCGCCACGCCCGGGAGCGTCCCAGGCTATTCCGGCTGGAGGCTGCTCATGGTCTACTCGCGAACGCCTGTCACACGGAGCTGCCTCCTTCTATCGACCGACGGGCAGTTCGCCGACGCACGGCGACTGACTTATCGACGCGCTTCTGACACTTCGAGTTCGTCGAGGAGCACCCGCCAGCGCTCCTTTAGGAACCAGTCGCGCAGTTGCTGGGCGAGTTTGAGTGGTCGTCCAGCAGGGCATATCAGTGGGGGTTTCGCCGTCTTCTCAATGCGCGGCGCAGGCTGCGCCGCGGGCGGTGAGAGTTCACTCTTGATGAGAATCTTCGGGCAAAACGCGGAAATGTGTAGGTGTGAAAGACCTGCACGCGGCGAGCCGCGAAGAACTGCTGGAGATGATCACTGCCCTGCTCCAGAAGGTGGAGGCGCTGGAGGTGCGGGTGGTGGAGTTGGAGGAGGAGAACCAGCGCCTGCGCCGGGGTGGGGGCAAAGCCGTGCCCGCGTGGGTGAAGCCGAATCGCCCGAAGGGAGAGCAGCACGCGCGCAAGCCTCGGGGCCGGGCTTTCGTGCGGCGCAGAGAGGTTCCGGACGAAGTGCAAGAGCATGCCGTGGCGCAGTGCGCGCAGTGCGGGCGGAGACTGGAGGGCGGGTGGGTACATCGGCGGCGACAAGTGATCGAGGTGGTGCTGGCCCACCGGGTGATCGAGCATGTGGTGCTCGCCCGGCGCTGTGGGGCGTGCGGGAGGCGGCATCTGCCGTCCCTGGACCCAGCGGTGTTGGGGGTGCAGGGGAAGCGGCGCTTCGGGGCGAGCGTGCAAGCCCTGGTGGGGGCGCTGCATGGGCGCTACCGGGTGCCGATGAAAGAGATCCGGCATCTGCTGCAGGAGGGGTGGGGGCTGCACGTGAGTGACGGAGAGGTGGTGGCGCTGCTGGATGGGGTGGTTCAGGCCGGGGAGCAGGAACTGGAGCACCTGCTGACGCAGGTACGGGGCGCGTCGGTGGTGTGTGCGGATGAGACGGGTTGGCGTCAAGACGGGAAGAACGGGTGGCTGTGGACCTTTACGACGCCTACGCTTCGCTACTTCCAGTACCGGGACACCCGCTCGGGGACGGTGCCCGAGGAGGTGCTGGGAGCGGACTTCGGCGGCATCGTCTCGTGCGATTGCTACGTCGGGTATAACCGGCTGCTGGCGGAGAAGCAGCGTTGCTGGGCGCATCTGCTGCGAGACCTGCACGAACTCAAAGAGCAGCAGGCGGATCAGCCCGAGGTGCTCGCCTGGGTGGAGGCGATCCAGGGGCTGTACCAGCAGGCGCAGACCGGTGCCTGCGCCAGTCCCCAGCGGCGCCGCCGCAGGCGCCGACACCTGGAAGTGCGACTCGATGCCCTGGTGCGGCCCGTGGCCCAGCAAGCGAAGGCGCCTCATCGGGTGCTGGCAGAGCGAATCAGAAGGCATCTCTTGGAGTGGTTCGTCTTCGTGGAGTATCCCGAGGTGCCCTCCACCAACAACCTCGCCGAGCGCAGCCTGCGGCCGGCGGTGGTGGCTCGCAAGATCTCCGGGGGCACTCGCTCCCACAAAGGCTCCCAGACGAAGATGGGGCTGATGAGTCTCTTCGGAACATGGGCGGCGCGGGGGCAGTCGCTCCTGCCAGCCTGCCAGCGCCTGCTGCTCACCGATTCCCCCTGAACCGAAATCGCTCTCACCAAGAGTGAGCTCTTACCGGGATCGCTCGCGGGAGGAGAGTTGCCCCCCTGAAGCGAACCACATCCTGGGCGTATTATCCTCTTGCGATGGCAGGCGGCCGTCATTGGCCGCGGCCCATCTCATGCCTGCTGACATGCGGGA